>NZ_VOYQ01000048.1:0-24924 GCF_013420195.1 Acinetobacter sp. YH01024 | reverse complement strand
AGGATCAGAAAGCTTGTTTGAATCGATGTATTTCATCCGCAGATTATGCACGAATGCTAAGAAATCCGGAGTGCAAATATTAACCAAAAAGAAGATCGTTTTTTGATTTATGAAAGAGATCTATTAAGTTGGCTTTCTAGTAATACAGCACCAAATTGCTCACGCAGATCTTTTTTCAGCATTTTCCCTGTGCCACTCAATGGAATAGCATCCACGAAAATTACTTTATCAGGTACCTGCCATTTAGCAACTTTATCTGCATAATAATCCAAAATTTCTGTATCAGATAAATCAACATCTGGCTTTTTAATCGCAATTAATACAGGACGCTCATCCCATTTCGGATGAGTAGCTGCAATCACTGCTGCCATTGCAATTTTGGGATGTCCCATAGCTAAATTTTCTAACTCAACAGAAGAAATCCATTCACCGCCCGATTTGATCAAATCTTTTGAACGGTCACTAATTTTTAAGAAACCATCTTCGTTCAGGGTTGCAATATCCCCGGTATCAAACCAACCATCTGAGGTTAATGCAGATTCTGTTTTGCCAAAGTAATTGCCAATAATCCAATGCCCTTGGATCTGTAAATTACCCGTCGTTTCGCCATCACGTGCAACTTCGTGTGTACCGTTTTCTTCATCGGTAATACGTAAATCGACCCCAAATGGTGGACGACCTTGAGACAATCTTACTTGTAATTGTTCTTCTTCAGATAATAATAAATGTTTGGCTTTAAACTGGTTTGAAGAACCTAATGGACTGGTTTCAGTCATCCCCCAAGCATGAATCGTTTCACAGTTAAATTGTTCTTTAAAGACTTTCAACATCGCAGGTGGGCAAGCAGATCCACCCACCACATTTCGCACTAAACTTTGGAGCTGACTGCCCGCTTGCTGCGCAGCATTGATTAATCCCTGCCAAATTGTTGGAACACCTAATGCAACGGATACTTTATAGTCATCAATCATTTGTGTCAGGCTCGCACCATCTAAACCTGGGCCTGGCAGCACTAAAGTACATCCCACCATTGCCGCAGCATATGGCGTACCCCATGCATTGACATGGAACATCGGTACAACGGGCATCATAATATCTCTCGCTGAGATATTTAATGAATCCGGCATACAAATCGCATAACTGTGTAAGACTGTTGAACGATGACTATACAACACGCCTTTCGGATTGCCTGTGGTACCCGAGGTATAACATAACGAACTAGCCGATAATTCATCTAATTCTGGCCATGTATAGTCTGCAGATTGCCCCGCGATAAGTTCATCATAAAACTTCACATCGGGTACCGCTTCAACAATCGCTGCATCTGGTCCATCTAAACAAATAAAATGTTCAACAGATTTTAATAATGGTTTTACTGCTTTGATTAAAGGCAAAAAGGTTTTATCAAATAACATGACGCGGTCTGCGGCATCATTGATGATAAAAATTAATTGTTCAGGAAATAAACGTGGATTAATGGTGTGACATACATAACCACTACCTGAAATAGCGTACCAAGACTCTAAGTGACGATGGTTATTCCAAGCGATGGTCGCAACACGATCCCCTAAATTTAAACCGAGTGATGCAAGAACATTGGCAAATCGTTTTGAATTTTTATGGACTTCACCCCAAGTGGTTTTCGTAATCGTCGTGTCTGTATTTTTTGAAATTACTAAACTATCCGCATGATAGCGACCCGCATGTTCAATCATGCTACTAATCAAAAGCGGTTTAAACATCATATTACCAAGCATTCTTTGCTCCCACATTCATCCATATTGAGTTGTTGTTTTTCCGCACTGTCCTGCAGATTTTTTAAAACTTTGCGCCATGTCAAAAGTGATTATTCTTTAACGACAAGGTTGAAAGCAGTAGATATGAAACGCATATCCAAAACTGATTCTTATGTTTTAACCTTAATTGATTTTAGAATCCACTGTTTTATTGCTCAAAATATGAATGCTTTAGTGGTATAAAATGCAAAAATTAAAACTTTAGCCCTATTCAAAATATAGTCTTATTTAGTTATAACACTGCTGCTTTAAAAAATGTCGTTTTCAGTTATCAAATAATCGACTGAGTCAATTAGCATAAAAAAACCCAGTCTAGATACACTGGGTTCATTCGTTGCATTAGCCGTTGTAGTTAAGTTGAAATAGTTACAGTACTTCAAACTCAATACGACGGTTTTTCTTACGACCTTCAGGCGTAGCATTGTCTGCTACAGGCTTATTTGATCCCATCCCTTCAGTACTTAAGTTCGCCGCTGCAATATTTTTTGAAATCAGGTAGTTTTTAACTGCATTAGCACGATCTTGACTTAAACTTAAGTTTTTCTCAGGATTTCCTGAGCTGTCTGTGTGACCAATAATTCGTACTTTTTTCCCACCGACACGGTTCAATGCGACAACCATTTCATCTAAGATCTGTACCCCAGATGGCGCTAAAATGGCACTGCCCGATTCAAATTCAATAATACGATTACGTAAAGCCGCATCAATAATAGCCTGTTCAGCCTGATTGACAGAAAGCTGTGCATTGAAACGAAAAGGTGCTGTGACCAAAGACTGAAACTTGGTGGTCGTGGGTTGGATATCGTTTTGATTTGACATCTTTCCACTTAAATCGACTTGCGTTCCGCGTACAGAGAGTTTCCCCTGTTTTACTTTCTTTAAGTCATCATTAATCATCTGGCTTACGCTATTGCCCCAACCATTGGGTGCAGTAACCGCTCGAACCTGAATTTTATCAACCACATTTGCCTGACCATAGGTCAAATAGGCTTTATTTAATATTTCTTGCTTGGTTGCTTCATTCGGTACAGCTCCTTCAATCACAATAGGTTCTGCCCAGAGCAAAGCCGAACAGCCTAAAATGCACACACTCGCAAGAAATTTGGGCAACATTGGTAAGATTCTTTGCATCATTATTCTTCTATAAAAGTCTGTCTAAAAAGTTTAATGCCATGAATAAGGCTGATCTGACGCTCACTCAAAGACTGTTCCAAAACGGCTAAGCCTGCATTTTGTTCAAGATAAGGATCAATCCAACTGGCATCGATCAGGGAAACCCAATGATCACTTTGCATATTTTGGGTAAAAACATCACTGAGTGCAGTAATATCAGCACCTTGAAAACCAAATAGTAAAACAGGTGAATCACTGTGTAGGATGCCAATGAATAACTCAGCATCTTGGTTTTCGACAAAGCGACTAATCAAATTGACCCAAAAAGCCGCGATTTCATAGCAGTAACTAATATTATTGATCGGTAAGATCAACACTTTATTCAACCGAGACGTGCCCTGATGAATAATCGGTTGTAGCAGCAAACCGAGACCAATCATGCTTTGCGCCAACTGATAAGGCGTAAAATTCAATAAACGTGCAAATGAATGCAACGTATGGTGCTCATAAAAAGAAGAGGTTTCTTCTGTTCCGAATACTTGGATTTCGTTATTCAGTTTGCCTAATTTATCGAGCAAAATATCGGGATCGCGAATAGAACGCATCACTCGGTTACGCTGATATAAGTCAATCAAAGTCTGTTTATAACGATATGGTGCATACAAAATATTATCGAAAGGATCATCGATTTCTAGCAGATGAGCGAGCACCATTGGAAATTGACGCTTTGAACTGTCTTCACTGCTAATCAAATTGGCAACCAAAAAACGCTTATCTTTTGGACTGGCAATAAAGAAATCTAATGAAGGCAGTGAGTTATACGCTGCATTAAAATTGTCTGAACGCATAGCGAACTCAAGCGCCTCCGTGATCCACTGATCGATTAACTGAATCAGTGAATATTGTTCACGGCTCTTTAAGAAGTCACCACGAGCTGGACATTTCCCATAATACAGCGGTGTCGTTCTCACTTCATACATCGTCACACTCCTTGCTCTTTTGCACGAATGCCACCGCTCTCATTTTTAAATTCATCATCATGGTGTTGCTGTTCCTTGTACAACACTCATCGGTGAAGTCGCTGGTGGCGCTACAGGTGCTTGTCCTGCTGGCATCGTTTGCGCTGCTACGACACGAACACCTTTATTCGTCACCACTTGATCAACAAGAGTCATACCTGAATAGCCTGAACCTGTAGTTGGGCCAGATGCGTTACCACTAATTAAACGGAAGTTCACTTTTACAAACACTTTTGGATTTTGTTTGCTACGCCACACCATTTCAAATGAATTACCATTTTGAGTACGCTGAGCGCCTTCAATCAATCGGTTAATACCATATTCACCCGGCTCATCAAAAATCGTATGCGTTTGACCTTCCAAGTCAATTGCAGTAATACGTGCACCCGGAATTGCCCCTTTATTTGGCCACACGAAGTTCACCCATTGCTGAACACCATTTTCATACACCATACGCTGACCATCAATATCAATGGTATATGAAAGCAACTGTGTATTTTCTAATGGGAAGAATTGGAAGTTCGATTGATTGGTTGCCGCAGGTGCTGCTTGACTCAATTCCCCTGTAGCAACGCCATTACTTGGCGCAACATAGCGTTGGAAATTCGCTACAAATTGTGGATTTAAACCAATGCCCAAATCTTTCCATGTTTTCGTGGTTAAGGTATAGCCACGACGAATCACCAATGGATCTAAATATTCTTTTACAAAGCGAGCGATACTTCCGTTTTCACCAAAAATTTGGCTAATTTCATTACTGGTCGCTTGTAAAGTAGCATTACTATTAAATGGATATTTAGGTGCAAGATTGGTTGTAAATGGTTGATACGCCTGCATTGCCCATAATTTATTAATTTCGTTTTGAGCTGGAATCAAAAGAACTTCAAATGACTGAGTCACCGGCTGCATAAAGAGTTTTTGAATCAACTGTTGATCTAATTCATTCAGACCCACAGACATTTTTTCATCCACAAATTTTTGCGTGCTATTAAAGACAGAGTTTTGATCATTGATGGTTTGTTTCACCAATGTCATGCTTGCAGGCCCCATATCACCGCCACTCTTCAAATCATTGAACTTACTACGTACTTGACTCAAAGACAGCATGTATTCATCTAAAATTGATTTGTTTTGCTGATCATCACGCTTACGAACTAGTTGATAGAACACATCAAACTCTTTTGCAATAACACCTTGACCGGCTTTTGAAGCAACTTGCTGTGCCTGCTGCGCATCATCACGGCTAAGAACTTTACGTTTAAACCAGGCAATAAAGCCTTTCTGAGGTGCAGCCAGTTCTGCTTGAACAATTGGATTATCCCAGCTGGTTTCTTTTGCAATACGGTCGACAACTTTACGAATTGGCGAATTTTCAGGTTCACCTAAAATATCGATAAAACGTGACTGCTGAGCGACATCTGCGCCTTTGCCATAATGCACAGCATTTAAAAATTTACGCCATTCAGCGATATATTCCTGTTTATAAAGTTCGGTTAACTGTTTACTGATCTGGTCTGGACTACCACTAAACGTCAGGTCATCAGAACGATTGGTATTGAGTACCCAATCTTGAGTATCAGTCGGATTATTCGCGGCTTGGTTAATCGCATCTTTTACATAATCATTCCAAGCTTGGTAAGTAAAGATACCTGGCAAGGCATAACTACCCAACATGCTGTTTTGGCCTGTTTCACCTAAAATTTGCTTCACAGTCACTGCAGGGAAACGTACCGAACCACGCATTTTAATTTCATTATAAACGCGGTCACGTGCAGGAATACCCATAGTAACAGCCGTTAATAATTGACGTGTTTGATCTACCAATAAAGGATCAGATTCCATTTGCGGGAACGCAGGATCAGCAGCTAAAGTCATCGCATAAGATAAAACTTGTTCGGCTTTTTGAATCATTTCCCCACGTGGCATTTGACCACGATTTGAATCTAACCATGAACGCCAGAAACGAGTAACTTGGTCACTCAAATGGCTCGATTCCATATATTTATGATTGCTCATCATCAAATACGCCTTCAGTGCATTGTAGGCATCCTGAGGATTGGTATCCGATGGTTCTAAATATGGCTGATTTGATTTCACCGCTTGAGTAATTTGTACATTGACGTGATTTTCTTTCAACGTCGATTCATTGGCTTTGACACGTTGTAAGTACTGCGCCATATTTTGCTGAGATGGTGCTAATACAATTTGTTGAATACCTCGTAAATACTCAACTTTGAGTTTTTCACGAATTTTATTCCCTTGGTATAAACCAAAGCTATATTTCAAAGGACGATCTTCATCAAAGTGATCGAGCTGCTGTAAATGCCCTTGTAATATCAGCAATGCATCCAATTGAGTCGAAAGCTCACTTCCGCTACGGCTTTCCATTTGCACAACTTTGTCTAAGTCAGCTTGAACTTCCGCCACGAGTTGTTGGTTATTACGATACGACCAAACCCATAACCCAAGCACCACAGCAACCAATAACAATGCAGCAATAAATGCCATAAAGCGCTGACGTTTACGTGCAGGATTGATATGTTGTTTAACTAGATTTTTATCTTTTAAAATGACGGTTGAAAAGAGTCCTTTTAAGAAATAACCATGGTCTTGCGAAACAGAATTCGTAGGAATGCCAAACTCACTATCCGTACTTTTCACCAAATGAAAGTCTTCAGCGATTTGCTCCGTCATTGGACTTTCAATCACACCTTCTTGCAACGCACTGGTGAAATAGAACCCACGGAATACCGGTTTAAACTGATAAGGGTTGTCTTGAAACAACGTACCAATAAAAGTTTTGAGCACTGGCTTTAAACTTTTAAACTCAAGTGGAAATGTCATTACACTTGGAGAAATATTTTGCGAATGACGACGACTCAAGTGCGTAGTACTGACGCTCTTCAAACCATCATATAAAATTGAATAATGCTTTTCGAACATCTCAACAGCATGTTCGGATGAGTCTGGATCATAAGGTAGTGTTGCACCCCAAACTTGATCAAATTCATCCTTATCATAACAATCAAAAAATTCTGTAAAGCCAGCAATCAAATCCATTTTTGAAAAAACGATATACACTGGCGCAAAAATTTCTAAACGTTCCGTCAAATCCTGTATACGTGCGCGTAAGTTTTTGGCTAATTTGATTGATTTTTCAGGACTTTGACTAACAAGCTCCGCCACAGAAACAATCACGATTAAACCGTTAATTGGTGCTTTAGAACGGTTTTTCTTGAGAATATTTAAGAAACCTAACCATTCTGAATGGTCTTCGGCATAAACAGAATATCGACCTGCGGTATCGAGTAAGACACCATCTGTAGAGAAAAACCAATCGCAGTTACGAGTACCACTTAGACCTGCCGACACCATTTTCTGATGAGTTTCTTCAAATGGAAATCTAAGACCAGAATTATAAATCGCTGAACTTTTACCCGCTGCTGGGTTACCAATCACCATGTACCAAGGTAATTCATATAGGGCTGCATTACCCTTTTTGTCGCCGAGTTTTGATTTACGGATAAGTTGAATCGAGTCTTTCATTTGCTGATTGATCAGCGCAAGTTCTTCTTTATTTTTTTGTTTACCGTATTCAGCTTCATTATCCTTGGCAATCGCCTCAGCAAGTTCCTCGCCTTGCTGTTTATGACGATAATGCTGTACTAATTCATATATACCCCACAGAATTAATCCGAGAATATAAACAGCAACCACAATATAAAAAGTCTTTTGCGGAATCGAATTATGCATGGCAACAATGGCCACAAAAAATGACAAAGCCACCATCGCTTTAGGATTGGTGACGTACTGCCAAACATAACCGAGGATCGTATAAAATAGTGTGTTCACAATGTTCTCAATTTCGTCTTAATTCTAATTAAACAGTTTCTTGTTCAAGTTCATCTTCTACTGAAAATGCTTGAATAAAAGCAAATGTCGATTCTTGGTCTGTGCTATAAATCATGGCAGTTAACTCTTCTGGCAAGTGCATACCCAACATGAATCCAAAAATTTTTGCCAATTGCTGGGTATTTCCAAGATTCTGTTTTGTATATAAAAAATGATAGGTTTCAATCGCTGTTTCATTAAATTTATACTGTAATTTTTTCACCACTTTCATATCCGTTGCATCATCTAACATCAATAAAAAGGGTTGTTCTTGATCATACTGATCTAAATTATTCAGTGCTTGAAGCTCTAAATGACGTTTCAACTCAGGCTCATGTGCCACCACTTGTAGCACTTTATTTGGAGTTAAACCTCGAACTTGAACGTCTGAAGCAGCCAAACACCAACTCGATGCAAATTCTGCAGCAATGTATTTTTCTTGTAACCACATCTTTTCATCAATCCATTCTTGATCGATTTCAGAGTCAGCATTGAGAATCAAACTGACTTCAAACTTTTGTTTTGAAATCATCTCTAAAATGCTTAACCATTCTGAATAAGCGACTTGAGTGCCGATAAAATGTGGCTCGATATGAATTTGTTCGGGAATGATCGAAAATCCGTCAGATAAATACTGCTGAATAATTTGAGCATAATCATCATTCCATTGATGAATCAAATTATCAGCAAGCAAAATATGGACATTTAAACGATTTAAACGTGAAACTTGCTGTGCATAGTTCGCCAAATGTTCTGAATGTTCATCTTGCGTATAATCTGGATCCACCCAACCCGGATGCATACGGTACTGATATGCCAATTCACTATCATAAAAGAGTGCTGATTGCTTCAGATGCTCTGCAATTAAAAATAGACTTTCAACGTGTTGCTCTAGTTGTTGCTGAATAAGTGACTGGATTCGTTTTTCACGCATGGTGATGGCACTATATTCATCATCTGCTTCTTCATTAGTGAGTTCATCTAAATCTTTGATTCGAAATGAAAGAACAGGGAAACCGTATGCATTAAATAACTTATCATCGAGTTCAGGACTTTTGAATTGTTGAATATCTTGGATAATTTGTTCGTTTTCACCAAAACTATGCCAAGCCGCTGAAGAATAAACATTTAAACGAAATTGCTGTACATCAATAGGCTTTGGTTTTGCTTGTTCAATGGCCTCAAGTTGTTGTTGCTCAGCTTGTTCTTCTGCACGTTTTTCAGCTTCAAGTTTTTTTTCTTTTTGATGTTGAATGCCCTTGTAAAGCAAATAAGGCGACAAAATAATTGCACATAAAGCTAAAGGAAGAAGTAAAAAGTATGTGACTAAATCGAAAGCTGTCGGGTCATAGCCTGTATCTCGCCAGTAAAAAATCACGAAAGCAGTACACAAAACAAAAAGCGTACTAAAGGTTCCAATTATTAATTTCAGCATTATTATAAATTCCCCATTAAGGCATAACAGGTTTCTGTATTATCGACCTGTTTATTCGGCTGTAAAAATGCTCCCTGAGCTAAACCAATTCCGCTCAAAGAATTTAAACACACCGGTTTTATTTCTTCTTTTTGTAAAATTAAGCGCACATCCACCATTAATGTTGGACTGCACCAAGTTTGAATCATTTGTTTTAATTTTAGGCTGCGTGCCTGATTCGGTAAAAATGTTAAATAATCTTCATGATTTAAAGGTCCAATCACGATTTCAATTTTTTCGTCAATCTGTTGAATCTTCTCACCACAAAAAGTATTCAGCCCCAATAAGCTTGGCTGAGATCCACCTAAACATGTTCTCTGATCTTCTTCAAATACAAAAGTTTCAGGGATAAATTCTCGAATATCAAATTTCTGCTTAAAGATACAATTCAGCATGGTTTTTAATGCATAAGCTGTATTGTTTTGCCCCTGCATTAAACCTGAGAATTCAGCAAAATAATCATCTAAATCTGGCTGATCATGCTGGCTACGGATATAACCATTTAATGCATGTAAAATATCAAGATAGTGATTATCCTGCTCGATTTCATAACGAATAGGTAAATGATAATTTAAACTGGCATCAACATAATGTGCTGTTAATTTATGATTAAACAGCCCTAAAAACTTTTGAGTTTCGTGTCGCTGATGTCGCCCGCTGAGCTTAATCTTATTGGTATAACTATAAGGTAATGCACCTTGAATACCCGTTAAACCTACCATTAAATTTGTCAGTTCAACTTTCTCATCGTTGAACTCTAAACTTTCAATTTCAGTGTTCGGGAAGTTCAGATTAAGTGAACTATTAAACTCAAAGTCATTTGCCCAGTGAACTTGAGCCGCTCCATAAGGTGCATGTCTTAACAAACGAGTGGCTTGAACAAACTCGTAGGCTTTCGGTTCTTGGAAAAGTCCGTCAATTACAGAGCTTTCTTGCCACCAACGTTCTGCACGCATTGGTATAACTCCTGTTGACTATTTGCATCAAAAACCGAGACATCGACAAAGCTGTTCATATTGACTTTTAAATTAAAGATATGGGCCAGCAATTGACTAAATATATATAGGCTATGTCCTCTAAATATATCCGCATCGATATCGAGCTGTACTTTTAAACCTCTGACAAATAATGGAAATGGTTTACTATCCACAAGTTTCTGCGTAGTAGAAAACTGAATCTTTTTTATGGAGTCGATAATAATTTGGTTTTCTTTTGATTTAGGTAAATTATACAATTCCAAAAGTTCTTTAATATGAGAGACCGCATCGCCTTTCATTAAAGACATATTATTCAAAGATAAATGTGAAATGACCCGCCACTGTTCTTGTTTATTTTGCTCAAAATAATACGGTAACGACGGTCGTTTGAGCATCAGAGCACGACGTGCCAAATTACTATCATTCAGTGTTAATGCATTCTGATCTTTATTATAACTTTCGTAAGGTAACTCACGATTACTACACAAAAGTTCAGTACTAATAAAATCGGACTGAGTACTATGCGGGTCTAAAGCACGAGATATGATTGAATAGTTTAATTCCTGATGTTTATTCTTCATCTGCTGCGGATTTAAACTATAAAAAAACTGGACTTTATCTTGATGATAATGACTCATTGCAAAAAAAGGCAGTACCGGATAATACACTTCATCTTGGTTACTTTTTTCACGCACCATATTCATTTTTAAAATGCTATAGGCCTGAAAATATTCAGGATGGTGCGCATCTGTCACCAATGGATATTCCATTCGCTTATGATTAATCTTTTGCGGCTCTGCTTGTTTATTGAAGAGATTAACGATTGGTGTAGCAAACAATTTAAAATTTGCAGCATTTAATTCAGAATAATTTCGAATTGCCGCTTGATCGTTTAAATTAAGCTTAAAGTGCATTTGAACATCAAATTCACTGTGTTCTAAACTTAAAAACTTAATGAAATCTAAATTTAGATTTAAAAAATTGAATTTTTCAGGAACACAAAAATATTCCATCAATAAACGATATGCATGATGCGTATGCTGATCGATAGGTAGAACACTTTGAACTTCATCAAAGCCCATAATTTCAAATGGATTGGCAATATCAAAAATGTGCTGCCCCACACGAATCGAAAAACTCGTAGTCGATTTAAAAATACTATCTAAAACCTGTAAAGGAAAATTAGAAATAGCGTCTAAAAATATCGGCAAAGTTTCATTTTTGAGTAAAGCGTGCTTATTCGAAAAAATTTCAAATCCTAAGCTCAATGTAGCATTTTGATTTAAATGCATATGTGCCGATGGATGAGTTTTGAAATTGAGCTGTTTTAATTGAATCGGTAATAAAGTGACTTCTTGTACCGTCTGATATTCACATTGAACACCACGCGTACTTTTGGCTTTTAGACTGGTCGCCTTTGGAATAACGTGTCGATCTGTTAATTGCTTAATTTTATTTATATCTTCGAAGCTCACCACAGAACATGCAGGAAATGGTTTTAAATATTGAGGAAACATCACCTCAAAAATTGAACGGGTAAAAACGTCATAACTATCTGCAAGTTTTTTATCAATCCGTGCAGAAATTAGAGAAAATGCTTGAATTAAACGCTCAATATGCGGGTCATCTATTTGTTCTTGGTTTAAAGACAAACGCTGGGCGATTTTGGGGTATTTACTGGCAAATTCACGGGACTGTTGTCCAAATTCCTGTAGTTGTTTTTCGTAATACGGTAACAGCTCTTCAATCACAGATAACCCACTTCATTAAGCTCTTGGAGAAATAACATATTGTTGTGTTGTTGGTTTTAATAAGGCATCAAAAATAACCGGTTCATATAAAGGATGAATATTTAAATATGCCTGAATACTTAAACATAGTGCCCCCATATTATGACCATCCATGAGCATTTCGACTCGAATCTGCTTTAAACGCGGCTCATGTGCAGCAATCGATTGTTCAATTGACTGACAAATTTTGTCACGATCCGATGGATTTGCTGTCGATAAGCCCACAAAATCGATAATGCCAAATTGCAAAATAGACTTTTTTGCTAATGGAAAGTCATCAATCAGTTCATCTAATTTTGCCACACGACTATTGAGGAGATCCTCTAAATCGGAAGCAACAGATTCACGAAGTTCTTGCAAAGACAGACCTTGAGTCTGTTGAGCATCAGCTGGTAATAAGCGGTCAAATAATGTCGTTCTAAAACCATAAGGATAAAGCTGATCGAGATTCATATCTTCTTATAAATATTTAAAAAAATGAAAATAGAGGCTACCCAAGTTAGCCTCTATCTGAATCCATCTATTACGCTGCGTATGAAGCAGTGTTGTTAGATAATGACCACTTCTTAGTAACAGCACCTTTCGCAGTACCGTTAATATCTTGTTGGTTATATGTCCACTCTACTGCAGCATATTTCAAACCAAATGATTCGTGTGGAACACCTTCATCATTTACGGTTGGTGTCACACTAGAAACCAACACATGTTTCAGTTTGATTTGAAGATATTTAATGCGTTTGTCGCCATTCGCACGGTAAAAATCAATTTGAACTTCATCAAATGTATAACCTGCTGAACATGCTTCCCAAAGTTTAGGGCTTGTCGCATCTAAATCTTTAACAAAAACCATGTCAGAATGTTCTACACGTTCTGCGGTGTGACCACCCACACTGGAAGAAGTCGCAGATTTAGGTTGACGGATGTTATGCGTCCAAGAGTTTACTTCTAACCAACTCTTGTGCTCTGCATCACGAGATTCGCCGTCTACTTTGTACTTACCACGAAATTGAATGTATATATCTTTCATTGTTCTGAATACCTATTTATTTAAAGTTATTATAGTGTTGACCCAAAATTAATTTGAGGACTGAGGTAACTCGGTCACAAGTCGTAATGAAACAGACAACTCATCCAACTGGAAATGTGGTCTTAAGAAAACCACAGATTTGTAGTGACCAGGCAAAGCTGGATTTTCTACAACTTTTACAGAAGCTTCACGCAATGGATACTGAGCTTTAGCTTCTTGAGATGCACCATCATCAAGTAATACATATTGCGATAACCACTCATTTAAGAAGGTCTCAACATTACCTGCTGATGCAAAACTACCTACTTTGTCACGCATCATTGCTTTTAAATAATGTGCAATACGTGAAACTGCCATGATGTATTGGATCTGGCTAGACAATGCAGAGTTTGCATTAGCTGTATCGCTGTCATATTTTTTAGGTTTTTGCGTCGATTGCGCACCGAAAAATGCTGCATAATCAGTATTTTTGCAATGAACTAACGGAATAAAACCAAGATCACTCAGCTCTTTTTCACGACGGTCGGTAATGGCAATTTCAGTTGGGCATTTAAAGACCACTTCACCATCATTGGTTTTGAACGTATGGACAGGCAAGCCTTCAACTAAACCACCACCTTCTACACCACGAATCGCAGCACACCAGCCATGCATATCAAAAGCATTGGTTAAACGTGTACCAAAAGCATAAGCCGCGTTCATCCATAAATATTCATTGTGGTTTTCGCCGGAAACTTCTTCAACGAAGTTAAAGCCTTCAGTGGCAATGCCTTCTTTTGGATCATATGGCAAACGACCCAATACACGTGGCATTGTCAACGCAACATAACGTGCATCGTCACTTTCACGGAATGAACGCCATTGTACATATTCTGCTGTTTCAAAGATTTTAGATACATCACGCGGACGATCAATATCAGTAAAAGACTCTAGTCCCAACATATTCGGGCTAGCAGCCGAAATAAACGGTGCATGTGCAGCCGCCGCGACATGTGAAATTTGCTCAAGCAAATACATATCAGAAGGTGTACGGTCAAACTCAAAATCACCAATCAGTGTTGCATAAGGTGCACCACCGAATGATCCATATTCTTCTTCATAGATTTTTTTGAACAATGTGCTTTGGTCAAAATCGGTCGCACCTTGGAAATCTTTAATCAGCTCTTTTTTCGTCGTATTTAACATACGAATTTTTGTTAGAGAGTTTGAAGGCGTTTCTTGGCAGAAATAATACAAACCGCGCCATGTCGATTCAATTTTTTGAAATTCAGCATGGTGCATGATTTTACTTAACTGAGATGAAATCAACGCATCAATTTCAGCAATACGCTTATCAATTGATAAAGTCATATTGTCCGAAACGGTGATGGTACCTGCCATGACTTCTTTGGCAAGCTCACCGATCAGACTTTTTGCACGATCATGTTCTTGATCTGTACGCGCAATACGACTTTGTTCAACAATTGAATCTAAAAGCGAATATTCTTCAGTTGCTTCAAGGTTTGCAGCAGTTGCAGTATTAAAATTACTCATTTTCTGCCTCCACACTCAACTTACGAATTTGATCAGTGTTATGTAACACTTCATCCAGTAAATCTTCTAAGCGTTCATTATTTGAAATTTTATTACGCAAGTCAGACAGACGCTCACGCGCGGCAACTAACTTTTGTAATGGATCAACCTGTTGTACAACTTGCTCTGGAGTGAAATCGGCCATGCTCTTAAATGTAAGATCTACCGACATTTTTCCACCGTCTTCAGTCAAGGTATTCTCAACTTGAAAATTAGCACGTGGCGCTAAAGACTCCATTACCTCATCAATATTATCTAAATCAACATTAATGAATTTCTTGTCTTTTAATTTAGTTTTCTCTACTTCAGATGCCGCAGAGAAATCACCTAACACCCCTACAACGAATGGTAACTCTTTAATTTCTTTACCGTCGCCAACTTCAACATCGTAAGTCAATTGAACACGAGGAGGACGAATTCGTTGAAGTTTTTTCTGTACACTTTCACGTTTTGCCATGAGTGCTTTTCCTTGTTATTTATTCTTCAATGTATCGAAAGGTGAACCACCAGTAGCAGGTTTTTTCGCTGTAGCTTGCGGTTTTGCTGTCGTGGTGGTTTTCTTTTTACTTGCTGCTGTATTCGTTTGTTTAGGCTTCGTAGACGCTGTATTGGTTCGTTTTTTTGTAGGTATCGTCTGTTTAGATTTCACATTGCTCGAAGATTCAGTGCTTTTTTCACGAGCATCTGCTGCAGTAGACGTAGATTTATCAATCGTCGGCTGAATATAACGAATATTATCCGACAACACTTTGGCAGGAGAATAGGTCTGTTCATCTAGAGTACGATTTTCATTACTCCGCATATGATTCAGCGCATTATAAGAAATAGCGATACCTGCTAAAAAAGTGACATCAGTAAGTTCAGGCGACTGATAGTTCTTTTCTCGCAGCAGATTGACCGCTTGCAATGCTTTTAAATTGTAACCATTGGCTTGATATTTTTTGGCAATATCTACAAAAATTTCATTTTTTAAGTTCTCATTTTTCTTATTTTTTTTGTCACATAACTGATTATAAAAACCAATAATCTCTGGATCTGTATCACCTACTGCCAGTGGATAATTCTTTAAACAGGATTTTTTCACAGATGCCGCTTTATCTTTTGCAAAAACGGTTTGTGTTAAACTGGCTGCTAAAATTATAGGTAATAAAACACTAAATTTATTCAAAATTGCCTCTGTATTTCTACGTGCTAAAACTTAATTTATGTGGAGAAATCACCACTTATTTTCCCGTGGGTTTTCTCTTCATTTATCAAAATTAAAAATATGCTGCAGATTTAACAAAAAATAAGCACATAGAGTCAATACAAAAATGTGCCAAATACTTCAAAGTTTGTCGACTATTTGTTTTTTTTTGTTTCATTTTATAAAAAAATCTTTTTCCTTTTTTTATTTAGTCTGTATTATATCGCCTAAAGCAAGACACTAATAACATATAAGGTGTTGATTTTAAAGTTTTTATTTTTATAGCAAGAAAAAGAGATCACAGTCAAACTTGTAAAATTTCGTACTGTGGATTCTAAATTTGATGAGTTATTTATGAATAATTTAAAAGTTTTAATTACTAAACTTTCACCTCACGCCCGCATTTCACTTGAAAAGTCAGCCAATACATGTATTTCACAGCAAAATTATGAAATCGAAATTGAACATTTTTTACTCGAATTATTAACCTATAACAATAAAAATGACCTTCAAATACTCTTAGAAAAATACAAAGTTTCTGCAGATGGTTTGGCAGATGACCTCAAAGAAAGTATTGCTCAACTTCCAAAAGGAAATACGCGCACTCCTATTTTTGCCCAATCCATTGTGCGCTTACTTGAACAAGCTTGGTTATTAGCTTCTGCTGAACAAAATCCACAAATTCGTAGTGGTCATTTACTTGTTGCGCTCCTTACCGCGCCAGATTTATACCAAATTGCAGCAAGAGCTTCTTCTCTTTTCGATTTATTACCTATCGATACGATTAAACATAAATTTTTAGATCTTTGCCTAAAAAGCATTGAAAATGAAGATTTAGCAACTGCAACACTTGATGAAAAATCAGCAGCACAAACGAATGCAACTACGCCAGTTAAAACACCAGCTCTAGACCAATACACCATTAATCTTACTGAAAAAGCTAAAAATGGTGGCATTGATCCTGTGATTGGTCGTGAGTTTGAAATCCGCTTAATGCTCGATATTTTGATGCGTCGTCGTCAAAACAATCCGATTTTAACGGGTGAGCCTGGTGTTGGTAAAACTGCTGTCGTTGAAGGTCTGGCATTAAAAATTGCAACCAACCAAGTTCCAGATGCTTTAAAAAATGTCAGCATTCATACTTTAGATATGGGCTTACTACAAGCGGGTGCCAGTGTTAAAGGTGAATTCGAAAATCGCTTAAAACAAGTTATTCATGAAGTTCAAGCCTCTGCACATCCAATCATTTTATTTATTGATGAAGCACACACGTTGATTGGTGCTGGTGGTCAAGCAGGTCAAAATGATGCAGCAAACCTGTTAAAACCGGCGCTTGCACGTGGTGAGTTAAGAACCATTGCCGCAACCACATGGGCTGAATATAAGCAGTATTTTGAAAAAGATGCCGCATTAAGCCGACGCTTCCAAGTAATTCAGGTTGAAGAACCGACTGAAGAAGTCGCAATCGATATGCTGCGTGCCATGATTCCCGTGATGGCAAAACATTTCAATTTACAAATTGACGATGAAGCTATCGTTACTGCAGTCCATGCTTCGCACCGTTATATCACTGGCCGTCAATTGCCTGATAAAGCGATTAGTGTCTTAGATACAGCTTCTGCGCGTGTTGCGTTAACGCAAAATGCACAACCAGTAAAATTGGATCAACTTCAAGCTCAATTACATAATTTGAAGCTTGAATTGGCGATTCTTGAAAATGAACATAAGAATATTCCGATTCACCACGAACGCATTGAAAGTGTAAAAACACAAATATCCGCGCTTGAACAGGAGATTCAGTCAACAGAAACGCAGTGGAAAAAAGAACTCGAAATCGTTCAACAGATTAAAACGCTTGAACAAGAGTCCGAGCAAAAACCAGAAAATATTGAAACTTTAAGCAATATTCGTAACCAACTGGCAACGTTACAAGGTCAAACGCCGCTGGTTTTTGAACGTGTAAATGCTCAAATTATTAATGAAATCATTTCAGACTGGACCGGCATCCCTGTTGGTAAAATGGTGAATGATGAAATTCAGCAAATTTTGAAGCTTGAAGCACAGTTAGAACAACGTGTGATGGGGCAAGATTATGCACTGCATCAACTGGTACAAGGCATTAAAACCTCTAAGGCAAAATTGGAAGATCCAAATAAACCTCAAGGCGTTTTCATGCTGGTTGGCCCAAGTGGTGTGGGTAAAACTGAAACTGCACTCGCGTTAGCAAACGAGTTATATGGTGGTGAGTCACATTTAATCACCATTAACATGTCTGAGTATCAAGAAGCACATACCGTCTCGTCTTTAAAAGGTGCTCCTCCAGGTTATATCGGTTATGGCCAAGGTGGCGTACTGACAGAAGCAGTTCGCCGAAATCCATATAGTGTGGTTTTGCTCGATGAGATTGAAAAAGCACACAGCGATGTTCAAGAGCTATTCTACCAAGTATTCGATAAAGGTACTTTGGAAGATGGTGAAGGTCGTGTCATTGACTTTAAAAATACCACGATCTTATTGACTTCAAATGCAGGCTCAAGTGCCATTATGCAGGCTTGTTTAAATCAGCCAGTAGAAGAATGGCCGTCAGCAGAAGAACTTCTAGATGTATTAAAACCAGCTTTATATAAACAATTTAAGCCGGCATTTTTAGGTCGTATGCGTATCGTGCCGTATTTCCCATTGCACGATGATCTGCTCGTACGCATTATTCAGCATAAATTAGGCAAAATCACCGCGCGTATTGAAAAACAATATGGTACGCAAACACGCTATACCGATGATTTAGTCGAATTATTATTAAGTCGCTGTACTGAGGTCGATAGTGGTGCGCGTAATGTCGACAACATTTTAAATGCGACGGTCTTACCTGCTTTAGCCACTGAATTGTTGATGGCAATGAGTGAACAAAAGATTCCATCAGTCATTGAAATCGATGTCAAAGACGATGAAATTATTTATGTTTTAGATCCTAAAAGTAAACCTGCGAAAAAACGCAGCAGCAAAAAGACTAAAACCTTAGAAGCATAAGTTAGGAACGATGTAGAATATGAGTTTAGAGCTCGACGCTTTATTGCAACCGATTACGGACGATTTACCTTGCGGTAGTGATTTTTCATTTTCAAATGATTTTCATGCAATTAAAAAAGCTAAAACACAAGATGACCCGCTCTTGGATCAAGGCGACTGGATCGCAGAACCAAAACAGGCAGATTGGGGCTTTGTGCACCAAAAATCGTCAGATCTACTTCGCGAACATACAAAAGATATTCGCTTATATGGTTGGTTGCTTGAAGCGTGGACTCACATTCATGGTTTCGAAGGGATTGCCAAAGGGATTGAACTTACACAAAAAAGTTTGCAAGACTTTTGGCTACAACTTCATCCTGAAATTGAAGATGATGACCTTGATCAACGTCTAGGTTTATTACAAGGGATAATTAATCAAATCCCAACATTAATTAAATCAGTTTCAATCGTTCATGGCGCGGCAGCTTATTCCCTATCCGACTATGATCGACTACTTCATGTTCAAAACCAAAGACGTAAATCCAACCATGAAGATGATGATCAAGAAGAGTCTTTTAATGGTATGGAACAGTTTGAACATGCCTTGTTCAATACCTCAAAATCAATTCAATACCAGTATTACCAACAGTTTTTAGATATTTTAAACCATTGGGAAAACTTAAAAACGACTCTTGATGATTTGATGGGTTTAGATGCGCCAAGCTTTGCTGGCATTGACTCTCAAATCGAAATGATTCACTTGAGTTTAAAAAAAATCTATAAAGCAGATGCTTTTATCAATTCATCGAGCGCTGAACAGGTTCAATCAAATTCTCCAATTGAAAGCCAGACACTTTCCACTGTAACTTCCGTGCAGAATGATATGCAAATAATACAACAACAGCATACACAGCAGTTTAAACCTCAAGTGCAAAATCATCTTGAAAATCGTGAACAAGCCATGAAAGTCTTGCAAGATATTGCTGACTATTTTCAAGTGAATGAGCCGCATAGCCCTGTCAGTTATATGCTGCAAAAAACCATTAAATGGTCACAAATGCCTCTACATGAATGGTTAACTCATGTGATTAAGGAGGAAAACCCTCTTGAAGCTGTACAAGAAATGTTAGGTGTTCAGCAACAAAGTAATGAATCGAATAGCGACTGGTAAAAACAATGTTTAAAGCAGAAAAAATTTTATGGGGTGAAGGATTATTTTTACGCCCGCAACACTTTCAATTACAAGATGCTTATCATGAACAGCGTTTAAACCATACGGTTCGCGCAACAATACCGTTCGCTTATGGTATTCAAAGTTTAATTTTTGATGAATCACAACTCAGTACTAATATTTTGGCTTTGAATAAAGTCGAAATGATTTGGCAAGATGGCGAGATTTATCAAGCACCTGCACAAGATTTATTACCTGAGCCTATACTACTTGATTCATTAAATTTACGTGGTGAAATGCAAATTTATTTAGCATTACCGATCGTTCAACCGAATAAACGAAACGTCAATTTTGAAGAAAATACCCAATCGAGTCGCTATCATTCACATTTGACTGAAACTCATGATTTGTTTACAGATGCGACGGCTGCTGAAATTACTTTATTACACCGCCGTGCAGAGTTTAAAATCTTTGAATTAGGCCAAGAACCACAGCACAATCTTGATGGTTTTCTTTACATGCCTATTGGCCGAATTAAGCGCCAAAGTTCAGGTAATTTTGTTTTAGATTATCAATTCATTCCACCAATATTACATATTAGTTCGTGTGATTCGCTGATTACTGGGCTTAAACGAACGCTCAATATTATCAAAGCTAAAATTAAAACCATTCAATCGAATAATCGTGAAAACGAACAAAAGTTAATTGAATTCCGTTCAGGTGATATTGTGTCATTTTGGTTGGTTAATGCGCTGAATACTGCACATGCGACCTTAAATCATTTATTGCAATATCCACTGATTCATCCTGAACGTTTGTATTTTGAATTATTACGTCTGACAGGTTCTTTACTCACCTTCTCTACAGCTTATGATGTAGATCAACTCCCACAATATCAACATCATAATTTGCAAGAAAGTTTTGCTCAATTAGATGTGATTTTACGTGAGTTGCTCGATACGATTATTTCAAATCGATATATCAGTATTAACTTGAAAGAAACCCGTCAATCCTACTGGGTGGGCAGTCTTGAAAGTGACAAAATTACTCGCGATTCGCGCCTGTATTTAGCTGTTTCAAGTAGTGTAATGCCTACACATGACATTATTTCTTATGTACCACTGCGGTTTAAAGTCGGCAATACTGTCGATGTTGAACAGCGTGTCATGGCAGCATTACCGGCTGTTCCATTGCAACATATGATGCAAGTGCCAACAGCAATTCCGGTACGTTCAGGTGTGAGTTATTTTGAAGTTGAGCCAAATAATGATTTGTATCAACGTATGCTTGATTCTGAATCCATCTGCGTTTACATACCAGCTGGCTTCCAAGATATCTCGATTGAACTTATTGCAGTGATGAATGGTTAAGGAGCAATCATGAATATTTCAAATAATGCCCCTTCACTTTTTGACGATGGTCAAATTGGATTAGGCTCTTCAAAACCAAGTGCTGAACCGAAAATCAACAGTTCAACCAATTTAGTTGATCTACTGCATGATGGTTTTTACATCGTATTCTTACTCAAAAATCAATATGTTCCATCCAGCCCTGAAAGTTTCAGGACAAAAATTATGGATCTATTAAACCGATTTGAAAGCCAAGCCCGTAAGCTTCAATTCAGCAATGAAGATATCACGGACGCAAAATATGCCTATTGCGCTTTATTAGATGAAACCATTGTCACCCAACAAGATGCACGCTTTTTTGATTTACAAAACAATTGGATGATGAATCCATTGCAATTAAGTCTTTTTGGTTCACAGCTTGCGGGTTACCGCTTTTTTGAAAATTTAGAGCAAATTCGTTCTAAGAATAAAGATCGTTTAGCAGCACTTGAAGTTTATCATTACTGCATGCTCCTTGGTTTTCATGGTAAATACCGACTTGAATCGATTGAAATGCTCAATTCACTCGTTGCACGTGTCGGTGATGAAATTGATTATATGAAAGGTAAAAAGGCGTTTTCGCCTTTCGCGGCATTACCGGATCAAATTAAAAACATTATTCACCGTGAATTACCATTTTTTTGGATCATTATCTTTTGGGCTTTGTTTGCTGTATTAGCATTTGGTGGACTGAGATATATGTTATCTAGCCAAAATAATCAGGCGTTATCACAATATCAAAACGTCATAACTGCCCCATCGGAACAGGCTTATATCACCATTCATTTACCATAAGACTTAGACACCATGGCAAACGAAAAATCGAATAACGTTAGAATTTTACAGTCGACTCAAAAAAATAATTTACCGCCTTTAGCTCATGCTGCGATTGGCTTTCTTGTTGGTGCAGCGGTGATTATTGTTGTTGGCCTGGGATATTTTTATCTAAATTCTGACGATCAGCCTACAAATGCAGAAATGACTACTTCTGCCCCAACTGAAGATAAAGTTGAAACTGAGGCATCCGCTGTACCTCGTCAAAACGAAAATGAGCAAGCTTCAGCTGAAAAAGCGCAGCAAACCGTTCATGCAACTGAAGAAAAAGATCCGGATAATGACTTATATTCGAATGATTTAGCTACTGCTTTCAATCATGGTAACACGGCTAAGGCAACTCAGCCTGTTCAAGCTGTGGCGAATAACCGTTCACCTTTTGAAATTACCCAACCGCAGCGCCCTGTTGTAGCTGCTACAACAACCGTTAAATCACATATTCCAAATACTATAGCGAAACCAAAAGCTTCGCCAACAACGGCCAAGGTGACCAAGCCTACAGAGCCATCTACGAAAGTAGTGAAAGAAGATGAGCACTTCGAAGAACCGATGGGCGGAACGCAAATTTCTGAAACCAAACGTCCAAAAGTGGTTGCTGCAACAAGCACTGCCAATGCGACTGTGAGCGCTACAGTTTCTCCATGATCATTTTTTTGGTTAGTTGTTTCTTTGTCTTAGCACTGGTGACAGTGCTTTGCTTTTCTTATGAGCTAAGAATTAAAGTTCAAGATTTTTTCTTTCAAATCATTCCACAAAGTAAAAAAAGAATTCAACACGCCAAAAATTTTGCTTATGAACTGAACTATGCTGCAGCACCACAACAGATTCAATCACACTGGCATTTACAACAATGGTGGATTTTATTTGCAGGCTTTTTACTGTTTGCCAGTATTTTATTATTTGCTTTTACTCGCCCGATTACTGCAAGTAAAGTAGAAGCAGATTATTTACGCAAAGTCGATCCTCAAATTTACTCGATGCTCGATGGGCAAGTTTTAGATGCCCCTCCTGAAGTCGAAGAATATCTTGTTCAAGAAGCAATTGCAGAAGAAGCTGCAATGATTGAGCAGCCATCTGTTATGGCCTCAAGCTTTAATCCAGAAGTTCAAGATATCCATACGCATTCATACTCTACGGATGTGCCTTCAGCAGATCGTAAATGGCATAAAATGAACCCTCGTTATAAGCAGCGTTTATTGATGGTGTTCAAAATCATGCGTGAACAACATGGCTATGAAATGATTTTGCTTGAAGGTTATCGTAGTCCAGAACGTCAAAATAATTTAGCCACCAATAAAAATACCACTCGTGCCCGTGGCTTCCAAAGTTATCATCAGTTTGGTTTAGCAGCCGATGTCGCCTTTAAACGCAATGGAAAAGTGGTCATTACTGAACGAGACCCTTGGGCTATGCGTGGTTATCAACTTTACGGTCAAGCCGCTGAGTCTGTCGGTTTAACATGGGGCGGACGCTGGAAATCCATTCAAGATTATGGCCATACAGAATATCGTATGCCAGGCCTGAAAAAAACTGCAGAGATGGCGGCACTACTCACCTCTGAAGGTCAGCTTCAAGCCAATAATATTTCAATTGAGTAATATTTCGATGTTGTGCCTTCAAAATATAATTGAAGGCACATTGTATTATTCTAGATAATTTTGTATTTGCTCTATTACTTCAGTTGTTTTTTCTGCATGTAACCAATGGCCTGCGCCTTCTATCTCTACAATTTTCGCATTTGGAAATTGTTGTTCTATCGTATTGGTATGTTCCACTTTTGAAATATAAGGTGACTCTCCACCTTTGATGAACAATACAGGCTGTTGCCAAGTATTTTCAATATTTTCCCAACCAATAATCTGGTCATATTGTTTATACAACGCATCTACATTAAACAACCATTGTCCTTTGCTAAAAGACTTGAGCAGAAACTGTATCACCATATCGAAATGAATATACTCACGCATAATTTCAACCGCTTGTTGTCTAGATTGAATTTGTGCATTTTGTACAGCGATCAAAGCTTTAAATATTTCATCATGATGACGTTCTTGATATGCAAAGGGCGCGATATCCAGTACAACAAGTTGCACTACCCGCTCTGAGATTAAAGCCAATTGCATTGCGACCTTTCCTCCCATGGAATGGCCAATCACTGAAAACTTATCGATGCCAATTACATCTAATGTCTCAAGTACATCGTTTGCCATTTCACGATAATTCATTTCTGTACTTTGAGGTGATTTACCATGATTTCGTAAATCGAGCTGAATCACTGAATGTGAATTTTGAAAAGCTCTGGCAAGCATCCCTAAGTTGCTCAGGCTGCCAAATAAACCGTGAATAAAGACTAGTGGATGCGTTTCGCCTTCTAATTTTTGATGATATTCGTAATTTAGGATCATTTCTGAATACTATGTTAAATTGACATTATGATGCCTAGTTGATGGAATGAAATCAAATGACCGTTAAAATTTATTAATCACACTTAGGCTATTTTATGTAACAACTATTTAATTTGCTTAGGCTATTTAATAAAATGAAATAGCGAGCTATAGCTAAATACCAAATAAATCATTACAGTAATCTTTAAATAATTTATCAATATCTTTAACTCTAAACTTAGTTCGAATCGCCTTGACTCGTGACCACATATTTTCTATTGGATTTAAATCTGGAC
>NZ_VOYQ01000047.1:0-25761 GCF_013420195.1 Acinetobacter sp. YH01024 | reverse complement strand
GATCCTAGATTATCGGCGACCTGTGATCGAACCATTAATTTGGTGGATGGGAGAATTCAGAGTGATTCCAAACACGAGATGGAATGAGCCGGAATGTAGATCACTCTTCTGGTAAAAGCAGTTCAAAACATTGAGTAGACATCAAAATTCTAGCACGATATAAGAACAAACTTGTAAATCGATAAATTATAACCCTGTGTAATTTGAATAAAATATTTTTCAGATTTAGTTCACTAAATCTAATCTAGAGAAAAAATGAGTACAAGATTTTTCAATATTAAGAGTATTAAAAAAATAAAGGTTTACTGCTTCTGATCATTTCTTTTTGGCTGTACTAAGCGGATTAATTCGCACAATACAGCTCGTACAGCTTTTGCATCAAACTTAAGACCTTGGGATCACTCAGACGATAGAAAATCTGTTTACCCTCACGTCGTGTGCTGACCATGTCAGCCTTACGTAGGACAGTCAGTTGTTGTGAAAGTGTAGGTTGATGAATGTCAGTGGATTCTTCAATTTCCTGAACATTCATTTCCCCATCCACCAGGACACATAAGATTTTCAGGCGATCAGGATTGGCCAAAACTTTCAGGCATTGGCTGACGAAATCGACTTGAGAAAAATCAATTTTGGCATTTTCAGCAATCATATCCATAAATGTCCTCACAACTTTTGATGTAGCCCGTGCAGTTTACATAATTTACCATAAAACTGCTTGATTAATATTTTTTATTATATAATATAAAAAAGTATAGTGTATAGAGATTGATTCATCATGCATGACTTCCTCATCGCATTTATTGGCGGTTTAATACTCGGACTTTCCGTGGTTGGCTATCTTTACGTCAATGGCCGTATTGCGGGAATCAGTGGTTTGATTGGGCAAGTATTAAACTCAAAAACCAGGTTTAAAACGCCTGCAATCTGGTTTTTATCAGGCTTGATCATTACACCGTTTATTTATGGTCTATTTGTACAACCTGAAATCGAATTGAATGCCAGCCCACTGATGATGATTGTGGCAGGTCTACTGGTGGGTTTTGGGACACGTCTGGGTTCGGGTTGTACCAGTGGTCATGGAATTTGTGGCATCAGTCGCCTGTCTAAGCGTTCTATCATCGCGACCATGACTTTTATGTTTGCAGGTTTTGTCACCGTTTATATTATCCGTCATATCACAGGAGCATTCTAAAATGAAAAATCTGTTTGCCTTTTTATTTGGTGCACTGTTCTCTGTGGGGCTGATGGTATCGGGTATGTCCAATCCGGAAAAAGTACTCGATTTCTTGGATCTGTTTGGTGACTGGGATGCTAGTCTGGCCTTTGTCATGATGGGCGCGATTGCGGTGGCCTTTATTCCTTTCCAGAAAGTATTACGTACGGCACAACCGAAAACAGTATTTAATGAACCTATTGATTTACCTAAAAATAATCAGATAAATAAGAATCTGATTACGGGTGCGGTTTTATTTGGTACAGGTTGGGGCATTGCCGGCATCTGTCCGGCACCAAGTTTTACCTTGATCGGTTTGGGCCACTATCAAGTGCTCTATTTTATTGTAGCAATGCTGGTGGGTGTATGGATTCACCGTAAATGGTCAGGAG
The DNA here is from genome assembly GCF_013420195.1 of Acinetobacter sp. YH01024. Classification (NCBI taxonomy): domain Bacteria; kingdom Pseudomonadati; phylum Pseudomonadota; class Gammaproteobacteria; order Moraxellales; family Moraxellaceae; genus Acinetobacter; species Acinetobacter sp. YH01024. Next base: position 24,156 of record NZ_VOYQ01000047.1, on the reverse strand, counting down.
CTTAACGATGTCAAACTTACCTATAGTAAAAGATTTTTTTCACGAAGATACCAATACCTTCAGTTATGTTGTACGTGATCCTGCGACCAAAGCCTGCGCCATTATTGATAGCGTTCTGGATTATGATCCGGCATCAGCAAGTACATCAACTATTCATGCCGATAAAATTATTGCCTATATTAAAGAGCAGGGTTTAACGGTTGAGTGGATTCTCGAAACCCATGTACATGCTGATCATCTGACTGCTGCACAATATCTCAAAGCTGAGTTAAGTGGCAAAATTGCCATGAGCCAGAAAATTGGCATTGTACAGGAAACCTTTGGTGCGATTTATCATCTGGATATTAAACAATGGAATGCCCAGCAGCTCTTTGATTATTTATTTGAAGATCATGAGTCGTTCCAAATCGGAACATTGAAAGCCTATAACATTCCAACACCGGGACATACGCCTGCTTGCCTGAGTTATGTCATGGGTGATGCCGTGTTTGTGGGTGATACCTTATTCATGCCAGATTATGGAACAGCGCGCTGTGATTTCCCGAAGGGAAGCGCATCAATCCTTTTTGATTCAATACAAAGTTTGTATCAACTGCCTGAGAAAACACGTGTATTTCTCTGCCATGATTATTTGCCAGAAAAGCGCGATACCTATATGTGTGAAACGGATATTCAGACTCAAAAAAATCAGAATATCCATATTCACGACGGCACGACCAAAGATGATTTTGTTGAAATGCGTAATAAGCGCGATGCGGGTTTAAGTATGCCCAAACTGATTTTACCTTCGATACAGATCAATATGAAAGCAGGACAATTCCCTGAACCCGAAGAGAATGGTGTTTCTTATTTAAAACTTCCACTGAATTACTTCAAATAGGCAAATTTTAAGATTAAACAACAAGTTTTGTTTAATTGGTTTGGTAATAGAGGGGGGCACTAGCGATGTGGATGCTAATACTTGAAGGACTGGCCATCGGTGGTTTGCTTGGGTTAACCGGTGCTGGTGGTGGCATTCTGGCCGTACCCGCACTGATGGCAAGTCAAGGATGGACGGTCGCACAAGCTGCACCTGTTGGCTTGCTTGCAGTCACTTTATCTGCCTTGGTTGGAACATTTGAAGGCTTATTTAAGAAGATAGTACGCTATCGGGCTGCGCTTTGGATTGCACTGATTAGCATTCCTTCAGCACGTTATGGTGTGCATCTGGGAGGAATAATTTCTCCTGTATGGCTTACCTTAGCATTCAGTTTAGTCATGCTCGTGGTTGCTTACCGGATTTTTTTTAAAAAAGTGAATGACCATACAGGTGTGCTGTGTAAAGTTAACCAAACAACTGGTCGTCTGATTTGGAACATGAAAACTGCATTGTCTCTCGGTGCCATTGGTGTCGTGGCAGGTTTATTGACTGGTTTGCTTGGGGTAGGTGGGGGATTCGTGATTGTTCCAGTACTGAGTAAAGTAACTGATCTTGATATGCGCAGTATTGTTGCGACCTCGTTGATGATTATTTTCCTGATAGGTGGTGTCAGCATTTCAGCTCATATTTTAGATGGTTTTCAATACCCCGTTTCGGTCACGCTGACTTTCGTTTTAGCTTGCATGGCTGGGATGTTGATTGGTCGAAGTTTGATGCCTTTAGTTAAGAATAGTCAAATCCAAAAGGTTTTTGCCATAACTGTCATAAGCGTAGCATTTTATTTAATTTCTACAGTCATCATAACTTAATACAAGCAAGAGATTAGAGCCAAATTTAAAAACTGCATTTTAAAGACATGAATATTTAATCAGAGACCAGATTTCTAAAGATCGGAAGAGGTAAAGAGTAATGAAAACAGCAGAACAATTAATTTCAATGGCAAAAAACCGAATTCAAGAAGTGACGGTAGACGGCTTACTTGAAGCCATGAAAAACCATAAAACCATTCTGATTGATGTTCGGGAACCGGATGAATTTCAGGCGGCAGCGATAGACCGAGCCGTGAATTATCCTCGTGGTGTTTTAGAAATGAGAATTCACCAGCATCCTGTGGCGAGCCATCATTGCGATACCTTGCAAGCACTAGAATATCTTAAAGATCAGCCGATTTATTTGATTTGTGGGACGGGTGGCCGATCAGCTCTGGCTACAGATACTTTACAGAATATGGGATTTACTCAGGTGAAATCTGTTCAGGGTGGATTCCAAGCATGGCTAGAGCAGGGTTATCCAGTAGAGAAATAACTAGATTTCTATTTTAAGTCTAACTTAAGTTTATGGACATTCAAGTGAGAAAATCATGAAGTACAAAGAATTAACTCAAAATATTTCAGGCAGTTTAAAGACATTAGCGCAGGATTCTCCTGATTTAATGAAAAGTTTTAATCAATTGTCACAAGTTGCAATGCGAGATGGTGTTATTGATCCTAAAACAAAAGAACTGATTGCCTTAGCGATTGGTGTTGCAGCACGATGTGATGGATGTATCGGTTTTCATGTCAGAACCCTAGTCAAAATGGGAATGACATTGCAAGAATTAGAGGAAGTGCTTGGTGTTGCAGTTTATATGGGGGGCGGTCCTTCATTGATGTATGCCGCTAATGCATTGGAAGCATTTAAAGAATTCACAGCTTAATTTTTTCAATCATTGGGAAAAGATATGAATCAGCATTGGGATAATCTTTATTCGCAAACACAGGATCTGTATGGCATTTCGCCCAATCATTTTATTCAACAGATAGCAGATCAGATTCCAATTGTGGGAAAAACTCTTGCTATAGCAGAGGGTGAGGGGAGGAATATCCTTTATTTGGCTAATAAAGCGAAACAGCAAAATGATTCATTTTCAGCAGAAATATGGGATTACTCAAAAGTTGCTATGCAACACTTATCTACAAAAGCCCAGCAAGCTGGTTTTGAATTCACACTTAGAAATATTGATCTCAATGATGTCGAATGGCCAAGAGAGTGTTATCAAAATGTGATATGTGTGTATGGGCATTTTGATGAAAATACTCAATTCAATGTTCTCTCTGGGATACGTCAAGCATTGACAAACAATGGCTGGTTTATTGGAGAGCTTTATTCTAAAGAGCAGATTGATTATCAAACCGGTGGTCCGAAAGATATTAACTATTTGTACGATCCAATGTCGTTTCTTTCAGTATTTAAAAATGATCATCTTTATCATTTTTATGTGGGAGAACAAGAACGTCATGAAGGCAAGTTACATAACGGAAAATGTCATGTAGTTCAATTTGCAATTCAAGTGCAGAAATAGGGTCTAAAACGTTTCAAGCACGAGTATGGCTCACATGCTCATTTTATAAAAAAGAGAGGTTTATGATGTCAACACGTTTTAATAATAAAGTGGCTTTAGTTACAGGTGCAGGTTCGGGTATTGGGCGAAGTACAGCGCTGCTTCTTGCTCAACAAGGGGCAAAAGTTGTTGTTTCAGATATTAATCTTGATGCGGCTGAGAAAGTTGCAGCTGAAATTATAGCTGCTAGCGGCCATGCTGTTGCGAATAAAACAGATACATCTCATCCAGAAGAAATGAAGCAAGCTGTTGACTTTGCCGTGGAAAGCTTTGGGGCTCTGCATTTAGCATTTAATAATGCAGGTATTTTAGGTGAAGTCAATCCGATTGCTGAGTTGAGTATAGAGGCTTGGCGTAGAGTCATCGATATTAATTTGAATGCTGTTTTCTATGGGCTGCATTATCAGATTCCAGCAATACTTAAGTCAGGTGGGGGAGCGATTGTTAATACCGCATCAATCTTAGGTTTAGTCGGGACAAAGAACATTTCAGGATATGTTGCGGCGAAACATGGTGTGACTGGTCTGACAAAGACTGCATCATTGGAGTACGCTGATCAAGGTATACGCATTAATTCAGTCCACCCTGGTTATATTCAAACCCCATTAATTGGAGAATTTGAGGAATCAGAATTAGTGAAACTTCATCCATTTGGCCGATTGGGTAAACCAGAAGAAGTTGCTCAAGTAGTGGCTTTTTTATTATCTGATGAAGCTTCATTTGTGACCGGCAGTCAATATACTGTTGATGGTTCTTATACTTCACAATAATAAATGAAATAAGAAAACCCTGCATCTGCAGGCTTTTCTTATTTTGTTCATGATAAATTACAGCTTCCATCCAGAATTTTATTTGGCTGAAATTAAATTACCGATAAATTGTTCTGGTTCAATTTCTGCTGTTACCATGACATGGACACCAATATTTCTGAGTTTTTCTCGTAATTGATCGCCCATTCCCGTAGTTACGAATATATCCATAGGCAGCAGTTTTTCGAGTACTTCACCAGACTGCGAAAAGGATTGCTCCTTTTCAACTTCAATAAGTTGTTTATCAGTCACTTCTCTATCTTTTAATTCATATTTCCAGAATTTCCGACATTTTCCCGCATGGGGAGTAATATGACGTCGGTTTTGTGATGTAATAACAATTACCATAAATATTTCTCCAAACCGATACGACCACTTTTTATGGTTATGTATCGGTTCATAATGATTTATAAGTTACTAATAAAAGCTATTCACAAATCTAGCTAATTGTTTTCAAGAAAGATTTTCCAATACAAACTGAGGTGACTTTATAAACAGTTTGATTAAAGCTTGCGCCGAACTTGAAGGATGCCGAACACCTCTTTCCCAACTTTCTAGCGTTCTTGGGGATATGCCAAGTTTAGATGCTAACTGTTGTTGAGAGATATTCATTTTTTTACGTGCCTTAATGATTTCCTGAGCTAATGTTAAATTAACGATATATGGGAAATCATGATTAAAATTCACATGGTGCTGTTGAAGTAGATGCATAAATACCCTCTTCTTTCTAAGGACCTAATAAGCAAGTTGAAGTAAGAATCTAAAGCTCATAGCAATGACCAATAAACTTAAGAAACCGACTAGCCATAACAATATGAACCATTGAAATTTAGATAATTTCATTAGGAATTCCTTTAATGATAACCTTCATCCCCAACACGAACTTTATCTCTAAATACCCAGTATGAAAGGGCGGTATAGACCAGTATGATTGGAATCAAGATCAGTGCCCCAATCAGTGCGAAAAGCTGGCTATTGGCAGGTGCAGCAGCATCCCAAATGGTAATTGAGGGCGGTATAATGTAAGGAAAAATACTGATACAGAATCCTGAGTACGCCAGAAATACGAGTCCTAAGGTATATAAAAAGGGCATAGCTTCATTTTGTTTAATACATGAGCGCACCGCTAAAACTGTACAAACTAGAACAAGCAAAGGGACTGGGCTAAAATAAATCAATTGAGTGGGATTAAACCAGCGCTCAGCAATTTGTGGATGTGCAATTGGCGTATAGATGCTGACAGCAATAAAAATAACCAATAAGCCAATCAAAAGCTTGGGCATTAATTTATACATATACTTTTGTAGTACGTCATCAGTCTTCATGATGAGCCAACCACATCCCAATGCTGCATAAACGACTACAACACCCAAACCTGTAAATAATGAAAATGGTGTTAACCAGTCAAAGCCACCACCAGCGTAACGATTATCAACAATATCAATACCCTGAATATAAGCACCTAAGATTACACCTTGTAAGAAACTGGCAACAATAGAGCCCCAAATAAACGCATTATCCCAAATGTACTTTGTTCGAGTAGCTTTGAAACGAAACTCAAAAGCCACGCCTCTAAAAATCAAAGCTATTACCATCAAGATGATAGGTAAATATAAGGCTGACAGAACCGCTGAATAGACAATAGGGAAAGCAGCAAAAAGACCAGCACCTCCTAAAACCATCCATGTTTCATTACCATCCCAAACGGGGGCAACGGTGTTCATCATGACATCACGTTCTTGCTGATTTTTAATAAAGGGGAATAAAATCCCTATCCCTAAATCAAAGCCATCAAGTACAACGTAAATAAAAACACCAACTGCAATAATGACAATCCAGATTAAAGATAAATCAATCATGAAGATGCTCCTTGATCCTGATCATCAATTTTTTCATCAATGGCACTCAGAGGTCGCATTGGTGTTTTGAAATGACCAACGCCTCCAATTTCTTCTGGTGCGTTATGTAAAAACTCAGGTCCTTTATGCATGAGTTTGAGCATGTAATAAATGCCCACACCAAAGACAATAAAATACACGATCACAAAAATAATCAGCGTTAATCCAACCTGTTCTGCCGAAACAGGAGAAAGAGCATCTTTTGTCCTCATAACGCCATAGATAATCCATGGCTGACGTCCTACTTCTGTGGTGAACCAACCAGCGAGTAATGCGATGAAGCCTGAAGGGCCCATAAGGATTGCAAAGCGATGAAACCACTTACTCTCATAGAGGCTGCCTTTCTTTCTGAGCCATAGGGCAGTGATTGCAAGGAAGAGCATAAGCATTCCAAGCCCAACCATAATACGGAAACTCCAAAATACGATTGTTGAATTTGGACGATCTTCAGGCGCAAAGTCTTTTAATCCTTTCACTGTCCCATTCATTGAATGGGTCAAAATTAGGCTTCCTAAATGTGGAATTGCAATCGCATATTTCGTGCGTTCTTCTTGCATATCAGGAATACCAAATAAATATAAGGGCATCCCATGATCATGGTTTGTTTCCCAATGGCCTTCCATAGCAGCAAGTTTGGCTGGTTGATGTTTTAGGGTATTTAAACCATGGGCATCACCGATAAACACTTGGAGGGGAGCTAAAATGAGGATTAACCAAAGTGCCATAGAAAATGATGTTTTGACTAATGCATCTCTACGGCCTTTGAGTAAGTGCCAAGCAGCAGTAGCAGCAACAAGAAGAGCTGCCACTAAAAAGGCTGCAAGTGCCATATGGAATAAGCGATAGATAAAAGACGGGTTAAAAACAATAGCAAACCAATCTTGAGGTACTACAATTCCATTTTCAATGGTGAAGCCTTGAGGGGTCTGCATCCAACTGTTTGAAGACAAAATCCAGAACATTGAAATACATGTGCCGATGGCGACCATCAGTGTGGCAAAAAAGTGTGCTTTTTTGCCGACTCGACCCCATCCAAAAAGCATGATGCCTAAAAATCCAGCCTCTAAGAAGAAAGCACTTAGAACTTCATAACTTAGTAAGGGGCCTGTAATGCCTCCTGCAAATCGAGAAAACTCACTCCAGTTTGTACCAAACTGATAGCTCATCACGACACCAGAAACGACACCCATGCCGAATGATAATGCAAATACTTTCACCCAGAATTTGAATAAGTCATGATAAATAGAATCGTTTGTTCTAAGCCATCGCCATTCTAAAACAGCAAGAAAACTTGCCAGCCCAATAGAAATCGCAGGGAAAATAATATGAAATGACACAGTGAATGCAAACTGAATACGTGCTAACTCAAGTGCCGTAAAACCTAAGGTCATAGCAGCTCTCCACATCCGAAGCATGCTCTAGACTGCATATGCTCTGATATGAGTGTGCCTACACAGATACGTGCATTTTTAAAAAGTAAAAACATAGCGATTAGTCTCTTCAACTAATTAAATTTCAAAACAATAAGGAATTGCCAATAAATTTAGACAGCAAAAGAGACAGGAGGTGCTCGACCTTGAGGGATCAGAAATAATTGTTTTAAAAGAAAGAAGATATGAAAGAAAGCTTCTTTAAAAGCTAATAGCCGAACTTGAATTCTCACGACTACTTCTTTAACACCCATGTCTGGTAGTGGAACGACATGTGCGTAAACTAGACAGTACTGACATTGATGATTTGCATCGTGATGATGGCTAGATGAAGCTTTTTGTTTGAGATATGAATAATTAAGCTTTTCAGTATCATGATTAGCTAAATCCAACTCTTGATGAGAGTGATTATGCGTAGAATGATTTGAGCTATGCTCATGGTGAGAAGTATCTAATTGAAGTGCATGGACAATAGTTTCACAGACAGGAGAAATTTGATATTTCTCTGGAAGTAAAGGCTGTAGAAAAACAGCAATCTGTAACAAGATTGCAGAGAATGCTAGCAATCTTCCTAAAACCATGATCACTTAGATGGTCTCAATTATCCAAGTAAGGAAAATGGATTGTAGCAGAATATATATTTATTAAAAGTACATTGTATTAAATTGAAAGACTAGGACTTACGCATTGACGGATTCAAAAAAGTATTAAAATACTTTATAAAGTATTAAAATACTTTATAAAGTATCTGTGATCAGACGAATTAAACATGCTTCTACAGCAATTTGTACTCTACCCATTTATATGGGCTTTCTCATGACAGAACCGAACTCTATTAGCTGCACACAACTTGCCGAGACTATTTAGTGCAATAAATTGATATTATGCTCAATCCTATTTTGGATCATTTGGATAGTCTCTGCTTGAATTTGTCCAGGTAATAGATCATGAGCGATATTGCTGAATCGGATTGCAACCTTACAAATCGAACTAATAGTTTCATCGACTTCTTGGGCAGAAAGTTCAGCTTCCTGAGTACCAAGTTTTACAAGAGCTTGTCGAGGAATATCCAGTGCCTCACCCATGATATCCATTTGATGATATCCACCTGGCCCTTCACAGAAAGTAACATCATAGGCAGGGGAGAGTTTCCATTGCCCATTTTGGGACATCAGAAATGAAAAGTTTTTGCAATGATCATCTCGATTATTGAAGACTACATTGAAAACAGCTCGCTTGAATGCAATTGCTTTTTCGCGAACATCATTGGTGCAAAAGTGTGCAGCGCGAAGAAAGTTACTGTAGTCTAAACTCCCTGGTGATTTAAAATCAGCTCCGGTGAAGGCCGCTAAACTTTGCATAGGGATACGCATGCCATCGCGGCGGTCAAATCTCTTTGATGCAAATGCGGTTAATCCATTCGGAAGAGTAAAATATTGAGTGTCAGGGGTATCAATATGACAATGACGCAAACATTCTGCATAAACAGCTTCAATTGCACAAACTTCAGGATGCTCTTGCTGAGCGGGAAATTTGATCAGCCAAGCTTCATGTTGATGTGAGCTAACTGTTGAGAATTCGTTGGTGACAGGATCACGATAGATGAGCGCTTTTGGCCTTGCACCTTGTGGAGATCCACCCATAATTAATAAATGCTGTAAAAATTCTGCACCTTCTCCTTTGAGAACTTCCTGAACTTCTTGAGCGAGTTTAATCAGTGGGATATTTTCAGTTAATGCTAACTCAGTTGCTGAAGGTTCAAAGGATAATGCTCCCATCGCATGTGTATTAATATACGTGAGTCTTTCTAATGGCCCAATCCGTGCAGGATTAAATCCATTTTTTTTAAATAAGCGATCCATAAGAAGCATGCCCCAACCATCGGGCAAGGCATCATATATAGGACCTGGCAATCCCATTTGATGTGCAGGAAAGTTCGTTCTTAATGGGTCACCTTTTAACGGGAGTAGGTAAGAGGAAAGTTCTAAACCTTTACTGATCGCTTCTGCACTGTATTCAAAGGCGATTAATGGCCGACCTGTGATTGCGGTTGAGGAGACCAGTGTACCCCAAAGCCAATATTCACCCCATCCATTGTAGTAAACATTAAGTTTTTTGAGCATGGATTTATTTCCTTTTGATACGTTGGCGAGCCGTATTGCTCTCATAGCGGAGAATGTCATCTACACTGTTTAAATGAGGTTTAAAGAGTTCCTCTAATTCTTTTAATCGACCCAGTACCATGGCAACGCGTACTAAATTTTCAAATGAAACATTTCGACCAGCTTCCAAATTAGATACTGTATTTACACCAATACCAGCACGTGTAGCGACGTCTGCCTGAGTCATTTCCAGATAAAGTCGTTCCTTACGAAGCCTTTCACATAATAAAGCAACAACTTCTTCAGGTTTTTTGAATTTTAAATCCATAATATTGGGTCTTATGTCTATATATGTGTATTAAACCACAAAATAATGGAGTTATAAAATAAACCGACTTAGTCGGTAAGGAGGGTACTTTATTGGCCTGATTAGATCCTATTAGATTAAAGAAGTCTAATTAGACATTTACAATCTAATAGAGTCTAACAACTTGCTTTAAGCTCAATCAGTTTCGCGTGGTGTCGCGAGGAACCGTGATTTGCTATCAGTTCAATCTGGAATATCTGACACAAGTGGTCTGGAGTAATGAGGTCGATGGGCAGCGCTTTGCCTTTCTTGATACCTTATTCAGTACCGATTTACAATTTATTCATCATCTTCCGCAATCATTGCTTCAATTTCATCCCAGTGCGGAAATTTATACTTGTTTTTATTCACTTCAAATTGCAGGCCTACTGCATTAAGTATAGATTCAAATATGCTAAATGAGCCTGTAAAGTGGCCATTTTCTATCTCTGAAATTGTTGTTTTATTAACGTTCGTTTTTTCTGAAAGATTTTTCTGTGTATAGCCCAGAGCTTTTCTTGCCAAACGTATTTCTTTACCTATTTCTTCTCTTGAAGCCATATCAATTCTAACCCTAGAAATTTGTTCGCTATATAGCAAACTTTTATAGTGATTTTTGAATACCTTTGAATTTATAGGGTTCGATTTTGCCTTAAATTATTTGAATAGAGCTCATATGTGTATAGGATTTTTAATCCTTTAGAATTAGGCTAGCCTGTCTCTTGATGTAAAATCAATAATACTTGGACATCTATTCTTGTTTTATCTGGACATTTTTTTCTGCTTTAGGGTTAAATGAAACTACACAAAGATGTGGAACTTTGATTAAAGAACAGGCGTGGAACAGTAAAATTCAACAAAAAAGCCGTTCCAGTGCGCTGTTTACTGGAACGGCTTTAGTTAAGATATTGATGCTTATAGGAAAATTCAAGCTGTTATTCCCAAGTAGAAATGTCCTATATGGACATTTCCAAGTCAAGCACAGGATTTAACTTTCTTTGTTCAATATCGGCTTTCTGAGCTTTACGGCTTGGCATATTTTTATTTGTTCTTGAACATTTATTCTGTTTTTCCAATTCTTCATGCTGCTGTTGAATATGTGCCAGAACTGCACCTAACCGTTTATTCTCAACAATCTCATTTTGCTGTAGCCCAGCCAATTTATTAAAGATGCTGTAGTTGAGCTTTCGGCCTTCATGCATGATGGCCACAGTGCCATCCGGGTACTCCAGAAATGAAATGTATTGCCCAACAAGCTTATGATTCAGCTCTATCGGTTCAAGCAGATAAATACACTTGTCATACGTGATGGTTAGGTTCTTCGTGACCTTACGCGGTTCCTGCCAGGTGAATATATCCTCCAGCTCAGCATCAGATTCCGTTAAAGATCGATGCAAGTTCTTTGGGTTTCTCGCACACTTGGTGAACTTCTGGTTGAAATGCTCAATAAAGCAGGGTAACCAGGCATTGGCTTCGGCAATTGAACTGATGCCTTCCAGACGCATCTCTTTGATCAGACGGTCTTGAAGGGTTCTATTCGCGCGTTCTACGCGACCTTTGGCCTGTGGTGAGTTGGCAAAGATAATATCAATGTTTAACTCATTCAGAATCCGGCCAAATTGCGTGATCTTGCTGTCCTGGCTCGATTTCTGGTTCACTCGGAAGACCGAATGTTTATCGCTATAAAAGGCCAGAGGCTTACCGTATTGTTCAATGTAGGCTCGGGTTGAAAGCATATAGTCGAAGGTCGTTTCCGCCTCACAGAAGCGCAGATGTAACAGCTTTCCAGTGGCATCATCGATATACACCAATAAACAGCACTTAGCAGCGCGTCCTTCGAACCAGTCATGATATGAGCCATCAATCTGGATCAGCTCACCGAAGCAATCCCGATTATAACGTGGCTGATATGGACGTTTAAGGCGCTTGGATCGCGGAATCCAGAGGTCATTTGCAGTCATCCAGCGCCGAAGCGTTTCTACCGGAATATTCAGGTCAAATATGCTGCTGAGCTTCTCATGGGCCAAGGTGGGTCCAAATCCCAGCAGATGTTCAGAAATAATGGAAAGACATTTTGATTTTAATAAATCATCATGGCGACGATGGCCAGGTTGACCACGACTGGCATGTGCCATACCTGAGACACCATCTTGATTGAGCTTCTGTAATAACCGGGTAATTTGACGGGTTGAAAGATTGAGGATTTCAGCAGCACGGACTTGTGTAATACGTTGATCTCGAACGTCTTGCAGAACAGCAAGACGTTGAATTTCTTTGTCAGACATAGTGATCAGCATCTATATTTCATATCCAGTCCATGATGGTTAACCCATCATAAACTAGACATTTTTATTAGTGAGAATATAGACATTTTGAATGGGTTCTAACAGACTGATTTCGTATAATATAGATTATGTTAAATTAAGTATACTTGAATATTAGCGTTAGTGTATCAAGCATTAAAATTTAGCGCCTACATTCAAAGGCGCTTTTTTATTAAAACTTAATTTTTTTCACTATAGAGGCTTTCATTAAATTTGAAGCGTACCGGGTTTGTCGGAGACATTTTTATTTAAGTTAGGCCACCTGACCTAACGGGTTAATCTTATCATAGTACATTGCTTCAAACTCAAAAGGAGGTACATAACCCAATGCGCTGTGTACACGCTTTTTGTTAAACCAATCTACCCAATTTAATGTCGCAAGTTGTACATCCGCTAAACCTTGCCAGTCTGCTTTTAAATATTCAATCACCTCTGTTTTGTATAACCCATTCACTGTTTCAGCCAAAGCGTTATCGTATGAATCACCATTTGTACCGACTGACGCTCGTGAATTTGCTGCTTCTAGACGATTGGTATAGCGACTGGAAAGATATTGCACACTTCTATCGGAATGATGAATCACATTCTTTGGCATCCCTCGATCATGCAATGCTTGCTCAAGTGCATCGAGCACCATATCTGTATTCATCCGTGTAGATACTTTCCATCCAACAATTGCTCGTGAGAACACATCAATAATAAAGGCGGTATAGACCCAGCCCGAATGAGTTTGAATATACGTAAAGTTACTCACCTGAGATACCGTCTTGGTAGTCAATCAGGTTTTGAGATTATTCGACCAATAAATAATCTCTTTGATAGGCAGTCAGATGTTTTAAAACGCCATAACACCTTGTATACCTAGCTTCTGTATCAATCGAGCAACTGTACAACGTGCGATAACATAACCTTCACGTTTCAATTGTTGCCAGACCTTAAGCACACCATATCGGCCTGAACTTTCTTTCCAAATTCGTTTAATTTGTTCAGCATGATGCTCATCATGTAGACTTCGTTTCGCTCGATGTTCTGGATTGTCAGCGAGATCTAAAGTTCGTTAATAGGTTGAAGCTGAGATCGGTAAAATCCTACAAATCGCATCAACACCGTATAACACTTTATTATTATGGATGAAATCCATCATTATTTGTGTGGGCGGTCGAGCTCCGCCTGGGCGAAAGCACGCTTTAATTCTTTAATTTCACGTTCCATTTGCTTCATTTTTTCTTGATCAGATATCTGTTGTACTTTAATAGGATTTTGCTGATCTAAATGCTTTTGATGCCAGGCACGAAGTGTTTCAGGAGTACAACCAATCTAACGGATGGCTCTAGTCCTCCTATTTTTCAAGTCAATTTCTTATCCGCGATTCGGGTTATATAGAAACTTTTTAGATGAATATTCAATCTTCTAATATTTTATTAGCAATTTTCAAATGTGATTCTGCACCTTTTAGATAAACTTACTCGTGTATATGAATTTTATCGTATAAAAATGGGAGCAAAGCTCCCATTTGACTTCTAGCTACTTTTCTAAATTTTGGCTAAATAAAATTTTTCTCTTTAGCACCTTCTGAATCTAAATAGTTCTCTAAAGAATCATCGAGAGCTTCTAACCAAGGCGTATGATGTGGTCTTGCCATTTTTCCAGTCATAACTGAACGATACGTTTTATCTCTAAATTCCATAATATTTTCTTTCTTGTGCTTTTTCCATTGCATGAAAATATTATGCACCCCATCAACGTCAAAATTAGGGTAATCTGTTTCACTAATTAAATATTTCACATATTCACCTTGGAAACGTGCTTTCTTTTCATCTGTACTTAGAGCTTTCTCTTCTAAATGCTTCTTCTCAGTATGATGTTGCATTTCCATGATATTTGGCAAAGAAATTTTACCTAATATGATATCTCTAACATACCAAGCTTGGGCATCAAACATATTGAAGGTATACCATTGATCTTGCATACCTAGATAAAATAAACGGGGATTTTTTTCCCATACCACACCTTGGTAAAGATCTAGTGGATATAAACAATTGTGTGTTCTTAAACGCAATTTATCTTCGATAAATGGGAAATGATGAAGATAACCAGTACACAAAATAATCGCATCAACTTTTGCTGAAGTACCATCTCCAAAATAAGCTTTACGTTCATCTACACGTATTAGCTGTTTTTTCTCAGACCAATTTTTCGGCCATCTAAAATCCATCGGTTTGTTACGATAACAACTATAGATTTGCTTTGCGCCATATTTGTAGCATTGTGAACCGATGTCTTCAGCCGAATAGCTACTGCCCACAAGCAGTACCGTTTTATCTGCAAATTCACGGGCATCACGAAAATCATGGGCATGTAAAATACGACCATGAAAACGATCAAAGCCTTTATATACGGGTACTTTTGGTGTCGAAAAGTGCCCTGAGGCTACAATCACATAGTCAAACTCTTCCACATAGTGTCTTTGGTTCTTGTAATCTTCTACTTCAACAGTAAATTTCTTTTTATGTTCATCGTAGCAGACATGCTGCACCGCGGTATTGAATCTGACCAAATGTTTGATCTTGGCTTTTTCCGCACGACCCTTAATATAATCCCACAACACTTCTCTTGGTGGGTAAGAGGCGATGGGCTTTTTAAAATGTTCGTCAAACGTATAATCCGCAAACTCTAATGCTTCTTTTGGCCCATTAGACCACAAGTAACGGTACATACTACTATGAACGGGCTCTCCATTTTCATCTACACCTGTACGCCAAGTATAGTTCCATTGCCCACCCCAATCACTTTGTTTTTCAAAACATATAATTTCGGGAATTTCTAGACCTTTGGCCTTTGCTGATTGGAATGCTCTTAATTGTGCCATGCCACTAGGACCTGAACCAATAATTGCTATTCTAGTCATCGCTATCTCCATTAGTTTTAATAGCTTCGCCTATCTCCAATTTTGATTTTATTTAGGATCGTAAGAATAGTTTATGTACAAACCTAAATTTATAGATTAAGGATAATCCACTCAAAATAGGATGCGAAGTAAAAAAAAATATTGTAGGCTACATTTATATTGGATATATAACATACAGAAAAGAATAAAAACTATATCATAAAAACTCATATAAAAATATAATATAAATAATAATATTAAATATAACAATTTAACTTCTAAATTTTTTTAATTTAATTTTGAATAACCTGAAGATCAGTGTAAAAAATCCTTACAATATAAAGCTTTAATGCAGAAGATTATCAAACAACGTTTCATAGCCTAGAATTTTAATCGTATATTTAACATAAAATCTCTTATGCGAAATTAAAATTGTAACTCCAAAAGGCTTTGTTGCATAAATATGTAAGCATCTGATTTAAATAAATTTAATTTTGGATCAAAAAATAATCAAAACTTTTAAAATCATATAGTTATGAAATCTTTGTGCAACAAAGCCCCTTTACGTAAAAGATAAGTTGAAGCTATTAGCGAGATTCCAAATGCCCCATCAAAAATCTTGCTAGTTTTATTATTTCGATTAAAAGAAATCCAAGCATTTTTAAATTCTAAAGCAGCAAAAATGGTAGCACCACCATATAAACCGAGCGATTCTCGTGGTCCAACCTTTTTAAATATCTTAATTTTGCTGATTCACCAACCTGCAACATTTTCATTTTAAGCTGACGGTCTAACACATCCGCAACCTTGCCAAATGTTGCTGCAATTACTCCAATAAAATTAGTCCCCGTTTGTAAATTCACTCCTGTAACCATGCGTTACGTTGTGCTAAACCATCTAGATGGCCAAACACTACAAATTGGAGAGCGCTTAACCATACGGCGTAGTCATGCTCACCCAGTACAACCAATAGATTTTCCTGAAAGATTTAAAGGGGTAATTAATCCAAACTTTGACAACTCTGTCCGCTGTGTAGTAAACCACACTAAAAAAATTATGTAGTCTCACCCAATACAGCTATATCAAGTTTGATGGAGTTGTATTTCCTGATTTTCAAATAATGCACACGTTAAATGACATTCATTCCCGAGTCGAGACACATGTTTTAAATATATTAATAATGGCATTTTTACATGTTACAAAATACTTGATCTTTACGTCCAAACCACTCATGCTAATTGTCATATCAAACAAACAAGCAGTTCGAGTTGTCCAGTGTAATCCCCCTATAGATCAATATCCCCTTGGTTTCGAGTTAAGTCGAGTTTGAGATAATGCTTGCATGACCTTAATGTAAACTTAAGCTGTTAGACCTATTCAGAGTGGCTCAATAAATAACAAAAACTCTCTTTTTGAGATATTAAATTTTCTTTATCCTTTGATTGTATTTGCTTTATTTTTTGGCAATATTTTAACAACTCTATAATTTTTAAGAATATGATTAATCAAAACCTAGCTCTTATTTTATTATCTACTTTTGCTTTAAGTGCTTGTGCAAAAAGTGCGAATGAGCCACAAACTCCTTCTACTAATCAAAAAAGTGCTTCTCCTGAGCTACAATCCAAAATTCAAAAATTGCTAGAAAAAACCAAGAATAATATGATTTTTGTGGAAGGTGGTACTTTTATGATGGGAGATTTTGATCATTATGACAGCAAGATTGATAGCAAACCAGTTCACAAAGTAATTCTGGATAGCTTTAGCATGTCTGCTTATAAAGCTACTTATGCAGATTTAGACATATACAGCGCTGCAACCAATACCCCTAAAGTAGGCTCAACCGAGTCTCACTCTTCACAATTTAGATATCCTGTTTCTTCTGCAGGTGTTTCTTGGCAAGAGGGACGAAATTATTGCCAATGGTTAGGTACACAACTAAAACTTGACATAGACCTCCCGACCGAAGCTCAGTGGGAATATGCTGCCCGCAATAAAGGCCAAAAGATTCATTTTCCAACCAATACAGGAAAAATCGAAAATGGCGTAAATGTATGGAGTTTTAAACAGCGACAAGCATTATTTCATGAATTTAAGTCTATTGGTGCTGAAATTTCTGTAATAGGCAGATACCCAGCTTCAGCACTAGGTTTTTATGATTTAATTACAGACAACTATGAATGGATGCTTGATTGGTATGCAGCAGATTATTATCAACATTCCCCTGAAAAAAACCCGAAAGGCCCTAAAGCAGGAACTGAGAAAGTCCTCCGTAGTGCTAAACCTCTAGATGGCCAAACCTTGCAGATGGGGGAGGGTTTAACTGTACGGCGTAGTCATACTCACCCTATTCAACCAGTAGATTTCCCTGAAAGATTTAAGGGAGTAATCAATCCAAACTTTGACAACTCTGTACGCTGTGTAGTAAACCAAACTAAAAAAATTATGTAGTCTCACCCAATACAACTCTATCATGTTTGATAGAGTTGTATTTCCTGATTTTCAAATGGCGCTAGAATATCTAAATTTGATGCTAAAATAGCAGTATTGTCTGCATAACTACCCATATAATCTAACTGTTTAAATTGCATATCATCTTGATTTTTTACAATTAAATGATTCAAAGGGTAACCTTGTATCTTTTTTGCCTGTTTACGGTATTTCAGGAAATCTTTTAACCATTGGTTCTCTCGACCACCTGCGTAGTCTTGCCGCGAATTGAGCGCAATAATAATATCTTCAGCAATACTGGCATCTTCACCATAGTTTAAAAAGCGAATAATATCCCCTTCAATTTTTTGCATATTACTTTTGGACTGGGTTTCAGCACGAGGATGCACATGTTAAATGACATTCATCCATTCCTGTGTGGAGATAAAGGTTTTAAATATATTAATAATGGCATTTTTACATATTACAAAATACTTGATCTTTACGTCCAAACCACTCATGCTAATTGTCATATCAAACAAACAAGCAGATCGAGTTGTCCAGTGTAATCCCCCTAGAGATCAATATCCCCTTGGTTTCGAGTTAAGTCGAGTTTGAGATAATGCTTGCATGACCTTGATGTAAACTTAAGCTGTTAGACCTATTCAGAGTGGCTCAATAAATAACAAAAACTCTCTTTTTGAGATATTAAATTTTCTTTATCCCTTGATTGTATTTGCTTTATTTTTTGGCAATATTTTAACAACTCTATAATTTTTAAGAATATGATTAATCAAAACCTAGCTCTTATTTTATTATCTACTTTTGCTTTAAGTGCTTGTGCAAAAAGTGCGAATGAGCCACAAACTCCTTCTACTAATCAAAATAGTGCTTCTCCTGAGCTACAATCCAAAATTCAAAAATTGGTTGAAAAAACCAAAAAAAATATGATTTTTGTGGATGGTGGCACCTTTATGATGGGGGACTTCGGCCCACTCACACGTAAAGATAAACTGCCTATTGTTGGACTTTATGCTGCCATGCCTGCACATAAAGTGACCCTTGATAGCTTTAGTCTAAATGCATATAAAACCACATTCGATGATTTTGATATTTATACAGACAGTTTAGGTTTACCTCGTATAAGTATGGAAAAAATAACTAAAAAGCTACGCCAACCTATGGCACCAGCAGGGATCAGTTGGCAACAGGCATCAGATTATTGTCTATGGTTAGGAAAAACAAGTCGGTATCCCTATGAATTTACCTACTGAAGCCCAATGGGAGTATGCTGCCCGAAATAAAGGACAATATGTCATATATCCTACAGACAATGACAAGTATGAAACAGGTCGTAATGTCTGGAGTGATGAGCAAAGAGATCAAGTCAGTAAAAGTTTAAATTTTAGTGCTACTGTTCCTTTGCTAGGTCATTTCCCACCAACACCTTTAGGGTTCTACGATATGGCAACCGATAACTATGAATGGATGTCCGATTGGTTTGATCCACAGTATTATAAAAACTCACCTGAACTCAATCCACAGGGTCCTAAGTCGGGTAAATTAAAATCCGTAAGGAGTACACGTCAAGAAGGAGCAGCACAAAGTTTAGCTATGGGAGGCAGTGTTACTACGATTTATAGGGATGGAATGGAACAAAATCATCAATCAACTAGCCCCAATGTAAATCCAAATAATAGTACATCTGTGCGCTGCGCTTCCAATTCAGCGAAACCTTTTCCTAAGCAATAAATTTAAATTTTCCAACATCGGATGGCTTATGCCATCCGAGTTTTATCAACATCTTTGTGACTATACATATCCAAATCTAACTCTTCGATTGGTTTGGGTGCTTGTACTAAAAAAACTTTCAGGTTTCTCTAAGCCTTCAGCTATTTGTATTTGTCTAAACTCAGGTGAGTCAATACAATGCTTATGTGACTTTAATGCAGGCGTTGGGTGGTAGCCCGATTCAGCAGTTGCCATAAGTCTAGATGTAAAAAAAGCCCTGAGGGCTTTTTTTGATTCAAGATATCAGAATCTTAGAATGTACCATTTCAATATTTTGCAACTTGCCTTCAATTTTTTTCATTTTTCGTGTCAAAATAGTCTTCAGGAAAAGGGTCTTTTCCTATCAAAACATCTCTATATTTCATCACACTCGGGTAAAAGCCTTCACTATCTATAAGTCTAGATTTATATAAATCTTGTTCCTTTACATCTGAAAAATTTAGCTGTTCAAATACGTTTTCTGAAATTTGTGCTAATTCTCTCAAGTTATTTTTACCCAATAAAAAACAAAACATTAGGAAAAAAGAAAAAAGAAAACTAACTGAATAAAAAATCAAAATATTAAATTTTATTCTATCTGTACTAATATCATCGATATTAAAATATTGAAAAATAATAATAAAACTAAATAAAATACAAAAAACTATAGACATTATGGTCGCAGTTTTAAACAAAGATAAATATGTCTTGTTTTTAGATCTACCCATCTCATATGGCATATGTAACAAACCTTTTTTAGGATCTAAAGCTGCATATACAAAATGGTATCCTTCCTCTTGCTCTTCACTTATGACCATGATTAAAGGTGTATTATTTTTAAACTTTACACCAGTGAACTGACCAACAACGCGAATTCCGTTAACCTCACCTCTAAAAGTCTTTCCGTCTCTACCTTTTGCAGCTAATGCCATAATGGGCGCGTTACTCATTAAGGAAGTACTACCAGCCAGTGTACCAATTAACGAAGTATTCGCAGCATGTTTACCTAAATTACCAATGGACAAAATTTTAGAGTTTTCTACTTCAAGATTATTAATACGACCTTCAATTTTTATCATTTTCATTGTCAAAATAATCCTTTGGATAGGAATCTTTACCAATCAAACTTTTTCTATAATCTAAAACACTGACATGTAAACCTTCTTCATCGATCAGATATGAGTTAAAAAGATTTTGATTTTTAGGTTGTTCAAACTCTAATATTTCAAAAATTTTCTCACTGTATCGACCTAAAAAACCTACATTATCTTTACCAATTAAAAAGCTAAATAGTAGACCAAACGAAAATATAAATGACACTAAATAAGAAATTATTAATTGATTTTTAAAGTCTACGATATCTTTTTCATTATCAGTATTTGAATAACCTACCAAAGCAATGATAGTAAAAAAAAAGCATGAAAATATGCTTAGTACTATTGCCCATTTAAGTAAATGTAAACAATGCTTTTTAAATGAACGCCCAGAATCATACAACATATGAAGAATCCCTTTATTTGGTATTAACACTGCATAAGCTAAATAAAACCCTTTATCTTGCTCTTCACTAATAATGATAACAACTTGATCCCCTTCATTAAATTTTACTGTAGTAAATTGCCCAATAACATCAATCCCATCTATTTTAAAAGTAAAAGTTTTTGCTCTCCTACCTTTTGAAGCGAGAATTAATATTGGGGCTGCACTTAAGAGTGAAGTACTTTCTGTCAATACTCCTAGCAGAGCTGTAGTTGCGACTTGTTTACCAATATTTTTAAAAGGCTGTATAACAGAATCTTCACATTTAAGGCCTTCTATTTTACCCACAATTTTTTTTGCATTAATCATTTATATACTCTGTAAGGCCTCACTAAATGCCTTATCCTCCTCCAATATATTCTTAAATTTACTTTTATCTAAACCAAAAGCTGATTTACTACACCAATTCTCAAGTTCGCTATCAAAAGGCTTTGTTGCACAAAGATTTCATAACTATATGATTTTAAAAGTTTTGATTATTTTTTGATCCAAAATTAAATTTATTTAAATCAGATGCTTACATATTTATGCAACAAAGCCCAGTCATCCTAATGAAATCCATACACTTATAGCCATGTTAAACAAATACACAGAATTAGACCGACCTCATACCCAAGTTAATACTTGAATAAGATTAACTCATGGATAACCTATCTTTAAAATTTTTATCTAATTAATAAAGTCAAATAAACCTATTAAAAAAATTATAAATAAGTTATCACAAATACTCCAACTCTATATTTTCCAATTCATCATTGCGGCAATAATTTACTTTTCCTTCACTATAAGACAAAATGACTAGCCATTTTTTTTGATTAAATGGTAAAACCTCATTACCTGCAAAATTTCTATATTTTTCTTTTTCTGGAAATAGTGCACCCAAATAAATTTTCTCACCAAAACAATATTCAAAAAAATTATTTTTAGCTGATATTTTTCTCCACCCATCTTTTTTTAATTTATTATCAATTTGTGTAAAATCACTTAAAGAAAGGTCAGACTTATTTATTTGAATCACTGAATATTTATTATCAATTTTATCTATTAAGACTTCTTCATTGGGTTTAAAATCTTTAAAGAATTTATAATTAATTGTTTTAAAGTATTCCCCTTCTTTAGTAACTTTTGTATTTATACAAGATACTAATATAAAAATACTCATTAATAATAGAATTAGTTTTGAAATAATCATTTTCTATTAGCCTTATTTAAAAATTCAATTTGATAAATACGCTGACTTGAAATTACACCTTCCGACATATCAATTCTTGGGCTACCGCCACCCATCTCAATTCCAATATAGGCAACCACTTTCTGCTTATTGTTTAACAAACTCAGGTTATTTACATTAACAGTTATTTTTTTTGATTGATGTCAAGCAGATATAAAAGTAAACCTACTCATTAAAAATATAAAAAAATATTTCATAACATTTCCTTTAATCTAAATAAACCTTGTCCACCTAAATCTATTGCATGATAGCCTATTTTTCTTGGTACTTCGGGCAATCTACTTAGCAAACGAAGAAATACTTTATTTATCTGCTAATTCTTCAATTTTTTCATTAGTAGCCGACCATAACCCCATCGGATCAACCCATTGATTCGGGTCTTTTACATACGAAGAATTATTTAAACCACCAAACAATCCTATAGGGTCTTTACTTACATACCTTGCCTTTCGTAATTTTAAAGTAGTGCTTTAAAATTTCTCAGGCTCATAATAACGGCAACGGTTATAATGTAAGCCAGTCTCTCCATCATAATACTGTCCTTGGAAGCGAATACTTGTTTGCTCTAATAAATTGTCACTAGTCTTAATCTCTAAAGCTGTGCCCCATGTATCTTGCTTAATTTCCCATATACATTCACCTAACTCATTTGTTAAAGTCTGCGGTGTTCCAATTTGGTCACAGTGATAAAAGGAATCAGCTAAAGTTTAGCTCTATTTTTACAAGTAACTGTAGATCAAATTTATGTCTTTTGTGCAGTTAATCGGTTCCTTTATGCTTTTAAAACCGTCACACCAAGCGTTTATGTTATTAGTATTATTTTTTAGTGAACCAAGTAAAAAACATAAAAAATAGCCCTCCTATTATTCCTATACCAATGCAAGTAATGAAATATAATATTATCAAATGTGTTTCCATAACTTTATCATTAATAACATCAATCAACATCCCCAAGAGGAAAGCTGATATACCTAAAACTATTCCCTTTATAAAACCTGCTAGATAAGGATAATTTTCAGATTCATAATTGGATATAAAAAATGATAAAATTACTTCAACTAGAATTGTTAACATTTTATTTATCCTGCTTCTTATCATCAGAGGTACTACTATTAATTGCTCTAGATGATGTTTGTTGTAATGCAAATTGATTTGCCCAAATTACTAATCCACCAGTATTTTTCCAGCAATGACTGTAGGCACACCCGTTGGGCTTTGTTGCACAAAGATTTGAAATGCAAAGCGCCCCTAATTGAGCCAAATTTAAGGCGTAACCTGGGTAAGTGGTCGACCTAATTCCGTAAATCTGTTGAGCACTGCTACACGTGCATGAATCTCATTCACTTGGCTATCTAAACTCCTTGCACTGAGTTTATCTCCTAATAATTTAATGCAGTACATCTTAGTTTCAACCAAACTTCGCCGATGATAGCCTGACCATTTTTTCCATAGTGTCCTGCCTGAGAAGCACTGCTTCGCAAGATTAACTGTTCGAAGTAATTCATTTCGCTCTAGCGAGCTACTCTTTTTATCTTTCCATGGTTTCGCATTTTTTCTAGGTGGAATCACCGCATGTGCTTGCCGATCTGCAATGACCTGACGGCATCGTTTTGTGTCATAAGCACCATCTGTATAGACAGAATCGATTTGTTCATCTAAAGGGATTTGAGCAAGTAAATCTTCCAGTACCTGTGAATCACTGACATTATTGGTTGTAAGCTGAACTGCTCGTATTTGTAGGGTTTTAGCATCTATACCAATATGAAGTTTACGCCATTGGCGACGATATTCAGGTCCATGTTTCTTGCGCTTCCATTCGCCCTCACCTAGAAACTTCATGCCTGTAGAGTCTATGAGTAGATGCAGCCCATCGCTACTTTTTTGGTAGCTGATTACAATATCAATATGCTTTTGTCTTCTACAAAGCGTGGTGTAATCTGGAGCTATCCAATTTAATCCGCAAAGTTTAATCAGACTTTGCACAAAGCCAGTAACCATACGTAAAGACAGACGAAATAAGGATTTAATCATTAAGCAGCATTGGATGGCTGCGTCGGAGTAGGTTTGATTTCGCCCTTGTTTGCCTTTTGATGG
>NZ_VOYQ01000046.1:0-26667 GCF_013420195.1 Acinetobacter sp. YH01024 | reverse complement strand
AGTAACTTGGACCAGTGTTGATCATTTAGCATTGTTCGAGGCATAGCGAGTGTAAAATTGGGTTTGGCGATTTAATTTTACTATCTCGCTATTTTTTTAATCAACAAATGTCAACAGACCCTAGTTAATTCTGAAAATGATCATGAAAAATTTGCAGCACAGCTCAATGGATATTTTAGTTGTGATCTATCTCCTTTTGAATCTTTCAGTTTAATCCAATATTTGGATAAGAATTTTGATCTAGAATATGTTGGCTTAGGTGCGAGTTTATTATTTTTTATCAAGAAGCCAAGCTTTACCTTAGAGAAACTGGATTCTCTCTTCGAAGAATTAGATAACATTTATTCTTATAATCAAGAAACTAGTAGTAGGTTGAAACGACATTTATCAGATCATAATTATATGATCTTACCGTATGTTGATTCTCTAGATATATTTGATTTAGATGGATAATGAATATTAAGTTCCCCTAAAATTAACATAATACACGCTATACGAATACTAACTTTTATTTCATATAAATCATTATTTTATGCTGATATGAAAAGCCCTATCATCACAGATTGGGCTTTTTTGTTGATTCTTCATCTTCCACGGTTTTTTTAATGAAATCTAATGCTATAGCAACCAAAAATGTACAGATTAAATAAGAATAGATGTCCACGTGGTTATGGATTTTGCAGATAGGCAAATAAAAGGATTGGGGCGTCATTGTCAGTTAAATTCACGTACAATATCGATTAATTTGCAGGTATAGATCCTGCCTTATCAGATGATTCTGTTCTCCCGTTGATTATTGGCATTCATATGGCGCAAGCAAAGAAATCTTTTCCGCAACAAAAATCGGAACTACATGCACGAAATCTGCATCGCAGTCGTTACGATTTTCCGCAGTTAATCAAGAGTTGTCCGGAACTTGCGCCTTTTGTCAGCCCAAATAAATATAATGATTTATCGGTAGATTTTTCTGATCCGCACGCTGTGAAAATGCTCAACAAAGCATTGCTCAAGCATTTTTATGGCATTCAATATTGGGATATTCCTCAAGATTATCTTTGCCCACCTATTCCGGGTAGAGCGGACTATATCCACTATATAGCTGACCTGTTGAGTGCAAACAATAAAGGGCAGATTCCAACTGGACACGCCGTTCAAGTCTTAGATATTGGGGTTGGCGCGAACTGTATTTATCCGATCATTGGTCATCGGAGCTATGGTTGGAAATTTGTCGGCTCAGACATACATGCTGCATCGGTTAAAAGTGCTCAATTTATTGTGGAGGCCAATCCGAATCTGCGTAAAGGGATTCAGATTCGATTGCAGAAGACAGCGAGCAATATTTTCAATGGTGTGATTAAACCTTCAGATCGTTTTGATTTGACCATGTGTAATCCACCATTTCATGCCTCGCAAGATGAAGCCAACGCGACAGCAACGCAAAAATTAAGAAAACTGGGTAAGCCAGTTAATCGGACCAAGGTGGTATTGAACTTTGGTGGTCAAAAGAACGAACTCTGGTGTGATGGTGGTGAAGAACGATTTGTCTGCCAAATGGTGCAAGAGAGTATTCATTTTGCTGAGCAATGCCTTTGGTTTAGTACGCTGGTTTCCAAGAAAACAACATTGCCCGTGCTTTTAAAGGCCTTAGCGAAGAGCGGCGCAGTGGATGTGAAAACCATTAAAATGACGCAGGGACAAAAAGAAAGCCGTTTTGTCGCTTGGACTTTTCTAGATTTAAGGCAACAGCAAGCGTGGAAGAATGCACGTTGGACTTCAGCTTAAGTCTGTCTTCGTTGGAGATTTTCGCCTTGTCTTTGACAGCAATGCATAGGGCATCAATATAAAGTTTCCCATAGCGATAAGCTCAGTGTGTTGAATCAATCAGGAGATATTTTTGCTAAACAAGACGCATTGTTAATTGTTACAAAAAACAGCATCCAGCGATTTTTGATTATTTCGTGTTCTAAATGCCTTAAATTTTCTGCAAGGGCTTCTTTTATATGTGAAAAATGCGCGGAATTGAACTGCAAATGCGTATGCTTATCATTTAAATTTTATATAAATCATAAACTTACAAAAATTATATTTTGCATTCATTTTGAAACTTGTCCATAATATTTGAAAAGGGTATGGAGTGAAGAAAATGCGTGGCAATCCAGAAGTCGTAGACTACTTAAATATGCTGATCGGTGGCGAACTGGCTGCTCGTGATCAATACTTAATTCATTCCCGTATGTATGAAGATTGGGGCTTAAGTAAAATCTTTGAACGTATCGATCATGAAAGCCAAGAAGAAGGCTCACATGCAGATGCATTGATTCGGCGCGTATTGTTCCTTGAAGGAACGCCGAATATGAATCGTGATGATATTGAAGTCGGTACAGACGTTGTGACTTGTTTAAAAGCGGATTTGGCGCTTGAATATCATGTTCGTGAGAAACTTGCACAAGGCGTAAAATTGTGTGAAGAAAAGGGTGACTATGTGACCCGTGATATGCTCCGTCAGCAAATGTCAGATACTGAAGAAGATCATACTTACTGGCTTGAAAAGCAAATGCGTTTGATCGAACTTATTGGTCTACCAAACTATATTCAGTCTCAAATGTAATTTAAAAAATATCCAAAAAACCCAGCTTCTGCTGGGTTTTTTATTGGGCCATGAAAACTATTGTTGTAGTTTTTTAATATCTGCCAAGACTTGCGCCGCATGTGTCTGTGTATTCACACTGGTGTAGTGATAAACAATAATGCCTTTCGGATCAATCAGAAAGGTTTCACGTTTGGCAACTTTCAAAATCCCTAAGTTTCGTACAATACCTAACTGTGTCGCCAGCTTATGTTGGAGGTCGGCAAGAATTGGAAAGGGAAGTCCGAGTGCTTTAGAGAACGTTTGATGTGATGCAACATCATCTAAGCTTGCACCCAAAACAACCGCATTACTTTTTAAAAATTGTGGATATAGGGTTTTAAATTGATTGGCTTCTTCTGTACAACCGGGTGAGTTGTCTTTGGGATAAAAGTACAGAACGAGCCATTTCCCTTGATATTGCTTCAGTTCGTGCCATTTTCCGTTTTGATCTTGTAATTTAAAGTTGGGTGCGGGTGTGCCTACCCATTGTTTTTGTTTGTTTTGACTGGTGCTGAGTATTGATGTTTCAGCAACTGTGATTTGGGTAGTTGCTATTAAAGCACATGTCATGAAACAGATTTTTAGCAATGAAGAAACTTTCATAGAGCATCAGTTTATATTGTTCTTTATCTGATCTTAGCAAATTTTAAAGCGCTGTAGGCTGGCTGATTTTATATTTATTGAAGTCGATTGCGAATGTCTTTTGGCAAATCGGTTGATGTGCTGAAATGCCACTATCAAACTTGCTTTGAACTTTTATACTATGTGGAATCGTTTAATTTTAGAGTTTGTATTGAATCAACATATTTTACTTATTACTGGCTGGGGCGGCGGTCGTAAATTACTTGCTCCTTTACAGCAGGCATTGATCGCTCAAGGTTATCAGGTCGAATTATGGAATATTTTTGATGCCTTAAATCTAGAAGTGCTCGAACAGAAAGTTGAATTGGCGCAGCAATTTGATGTGATTATTGGCTGGTCTCTTGGTGGTCAATTGGCGACGATTTTGGTAGATGAAATTCAAAAAAAATATCAACAACAGAAAGTGCTGATCACATTAGGTTCAAATCCAAGTTTTGTGGCTGATGAACAGTGGCCTGCTGCGATGGATCAAGTCAGTTTTCAAAGCTTCAAACAATCTTTCGAGCAGGATGCAATTTCGACCCTAAAAAAGTTTGGTTATATGGTTTGTCAGGGCACTGATAGCAGCAAGCAAGATTTCATCACCTTGCAAAGTTTGATTCAAGCGCAAAATTTAGATGTGCTTCGAGCAGGATTGAACTGTTTGGAGAAGCTCAATAATGTCAGTATCTTGAAAAATTACACAGGTCATCAATACCATATTTTTGCTAAGCAAGATTATTTGGTTGGTTACAAAGTTGAGCGATTATTGCGTAATTTAGCTGTAAAGTTTTTGGAGACAGAATTGGTTTCCGGCTCACATGGCTTTCCATTGTTTCAATCTGAAGTCATAAGTTGCAAAATCTGCCAATATTTAAAGAAAATAGAACAAATCTCTGACTAGCTGGGCTTTATGGCAATTTATTTTTCATTGCCGTGGGTTTAACATCTTGCCACATTGATGTTTAAGCCTGATACATGGAGTGAGGGATGGCCAATTTAACCGATCTACAATTTGATCAGCAGCATATTTGGCATCCCTATACATCGATGACTCAGCCCCTTCCAACGTTTAAAGTGAAACGTGCGCAAGGGGTGATGATTGAGCTTGAAGATGGTCGTCAATTGATTGACGGTATGTCTTCATGGTGGTGTGCGATTCATGGTTATAACCATCCCGAGTTAAATCAGGCTGTGACCGATCAACTGCAACAGATGTCACATATCATGTTTGGTGGATTGACGCATGATCCCGCGATTCAATTGGCTAAATTACTGTTAAAAATCACCCCGCCCAGTTTAGATAAAATCTTCTTTGCTGATTCAGGTTCGGTTGCTGTCGAAGTAGCCTTGAAAATGGCAGTGCAGTATTGGGCGTCTTTGCATCAACCGAATAAAACCAATTTTGTCACTCCACGTTCTGGCTATCATGGCGACACTTGGAATGCGATGTCTGTGTGTGATCCCGTGACAGGGATGCATCAGATATTTGGTTCCAGTTTGCCCAATCGTATATTCGTTCCAGCACCGCAAATTGGCTTTGACCAAGTGTGGAATCCTATGGATATTGCTGAACTAGAAAAGACACTTGCTGAACAGCATGAAAATATTGCGGGATTGATTCTAGAGCCGATTGTGCAAGGTGCAGGAGGCATGCGTTTCTACCATCCTGAATATTTGCGTCAAGCTAAATTACTCTGCGAAAAATATAATATCTTACTGATCTTTGATGAGATTGCGACAGGCTTTGGGCGAACAGGAAAGTTCTTTGCTTGGGAATGGGCCGCAGTTGAGCCAGATATTATGTGTATTGGTAAAGGACTGACAGGCGGTTATATGACCTTGTCTGCAACTCTAACTACGCAGAAAGTCGCGAATACGATTAGCCAAGGCGAAGCCGGCGTGTTTATGCATGGCCCAACCTTTATGGCAAATCCTTTGGCTTGCGCTGTGGCTGTAAAAAGTACCGAACTGCTGCTTTCTCAAGATTGGCAAGCCAATATTCGACGTATCGAAACTCAATTGAAGTTTCATTTACCAACACTTTCATCGCTTGAACATGTCAAAGATGTGCGAATACTTGGTGCTATTGGTGTGGTGGAATTGACCTTTAATGTCGATATGAAAACGCTACAACAGGAGTTTGTCCGTCGTGGCATTTGGATTCGTCCATTCGGTAAGCTAGTTTATGTGATGCCGCCATATATTATTTCTGAGCATGCATTAAAAACCTTGCTAGAACACATGGTTGAGGTGGTGAAAAACATGGAGCAGCCAGCATGAATCTGCTCAACCATTTTTCAGATCAACTTGATCAACTGAAACAGCAAGGTAACTTACGTCAGTTCACTTCAAATCATCAGCATGATCGTTACATTAGTATTCACGATCGCAACATGTTGAATTTAGCGTCAAATGACTATTTGGGCTTGGCGTCCAATGTTCAGCTTCGTGAACAGTTTTTTGATGAAACCCCGAACGCACAGCGTTGGATGAGTTCATCCTCTTCGCGTTTATTGACGGGAAACTTTCCTGAATATGAACAACTTGAATCAACATTAAGTGATGCCTTTCATGGCCGATCAGCACTGCTCTTTAATAGCGGTTACCACATGAATATCGGGATTTTACCTGCACTGGCAGACAGTAAAACCTTGATATTGGCGGATAAGTTAATTCATGCCAGTTTGATTGATGGCATCCGATTATCGACTGCGAAATATGTGCGTTATCGCCATAATGATTTGGCGCATCTTTCTCAGCTTTTATGCAAATATCATGAAAATGAGGCTTTTGAGCGGATCATTGTAGTGACTGAATCGATTTTCAGCATGGATGGTGATGAAACAGATTTAGCTGAACTGGTACGGATCAAAAGGCAATTTAGCAAAGTCATGCTGTATGTCGATGAGGCGCATGCAATCGGTGTGCGCGGTGAGCGTGGTTTAGGCTGTGCTGAACAATATCGGGTGATGGATGATATTGATCTTTTAGTCGGGACATTGGGTAAAGCACTGGCTTCAATAGGGGGGTATCTCATCTGTCATTCGATTATTCGTGACTATTTGATTAACTCGATGCGACCGTTGATTTTTAGTACTGCACAGCCTCCAATCTGTATGGCGTGGACAGATTTTATTTTCAAGAATGTTTTAAATTTAAAAGCAGAGCGTCACCATTTACAGCAAATCAGTCAAAATTTGCAGCAAGCTGTGCAATCCCAAGGTTTTGATTGTCCATCTACATCACATATTGTGCCCGTCATTATTGGCGAGTCGAATAAAACTGTAGCAAAGGCTCAAGCTTTGCAAGCAGCAGGTTTTTATATCATGCCTGTACGTCCACCCACTGTGCCGCAGCATAGTTCGCGCTTACGCATCTCTTTGACTTCCAACATTGGTCAAGAAGAGCTGCATACATTAATCAAGCAACTAATGGCAGAGTAAGATGCTGGATAAATCTCAAATTAAGCAGCGCTTTTCTAAAGCTGTGTTGACCTATGATCAGCAGGCTGTGGTTCAAAAAAGAATCTGCACAGAGCTGGCAGGACTGATGGATCAGTATGTCGGGAAAAAACATTGGCATCAGGCTTTGGAAATTGGTTGCGGTACAGGAATGTTCACGCAGGAAGTGTTAAAGCATTGTTCAATTGATACTTTATATTTGAATGACTTGTCTGAAAATATCGTCACTTTGCAAGATGCTACCTTTTTGCAAAAGACCCATACCCATCTGCTGATGGGTGATATTGAAAAGCAGGCGCTTCCGCAAAACTTAGACTTGGTTATTTCAAGTTCTGCTTTGCAGTGGATGTCCGATTTACCGCAGTTGTTTAGCAAAATATATGAAGCTTTAAAGCCACAAGGATATTTTGTATTCAGCAGTTTTGGTACGGAAAATTTGCGTGAAATGAAGCAACTGACGGGCTGCGGTTTGGATTATTTTGAAATTCATCTGCTGCAACGGTTTTTGATGGATTGTGGTTTTGAATTTGTCATGATGAAGCAAGAGGTACAGCAATTGTATTTTGAGCATCCCCGCGATGTGCTTCAGCATATTAAGGCAACGGGAGTGACTGCAACGGCACAACATCGCTGGACAAAAAGCACTTTGCAACAGTTTTATCTGGATTATGCACAGTTTGTACATGCTCCTGATTCAGAGGATTTTCAGTATCCGCTGACCTATCATCCCATCCAATGTATTGTAAGGAAAAAATAAGTGGCTCAAATTTACTTTATCAGTGGAATAGACACAGGCATCGGTAAAACTTATGCGACGGGTTATTTAGCGAAATTGTGGAATGAGCAGGGCCAAAAAACTATTACCCAAAAGTTGATCCAAACGGGCAATGTCGATATTTCTGAGGATATAGAACAACATCGTCAAATTATGGGTACGAGGTTGTTGGTCGAAGATGAAACCAAACTTACGATGCCTGAAATATTTAGTTATCCTGCGTCGCCACATCTCGCCACCAAACTCGATGGACGTGACATTGATTTTGCTAAAATTGAATATGCGACAAAACGTTTAACTGAAAAATATGACAACGTTTTACTCGAAGGTGCGGGAGGGTTGATGGTGCCATTGACTACGGACCTTTTAACCATCGACTATGTTGTAGAGAAGCAATATCCCGTTATTTTGGTGACTTCGGGGCGTTTGGGCAGCATTAACCATACGATTTTAAGTTTGGAAGCACTAAAAAGTCGTGGCTTGGCGCTTTATGCACTGGCTTATAATTTAAATGATGAATCGCAAGATGTATTGATTTCTAAAGATACTGCTGAATATTTAAAAGCATATTTAGCCAAACACTTTCCAGAGGCGTTATGGATTGATGTTCCAGTGATTCCGTCAGTGTTGATTCCGTCAGTATAAAGAAACAAAAAACCGCTCAAATGAGCGGTTTTTTTATACTTAAGAAATTAAAATTTCTTAAAGCCTTTGTTGTTTCCGCTAAATGCGCGACTTGGCACAGAGTCATTACGACGCTCACGATTGCCAAAATTGTCGTTACGACGTTCACGGTTACCGAAGTTTTCACTGTTGCGATCATTACGGTTATTGTTGAACCCTTCGTTGCGACGCTCTGAACGGTTAAATCCATTGCCTTGGAAAACACCTTCAGTACGACCAGTACGACGTTCGCCACGGTTGTCTTGATAACCATTGCTTTGTTGTGGCTGGTTTTCGTCACTGTCACGACGTTGTTGGCGTAAGTAACCACCACGACGTGCTGCCATTGGTTTATCTTGCATACGTTCAGTACGACGTTTCGCCATACCAAACAGGCCAGTACCTTGACGTGGTTTAAGCTCAACGGACTTGGTTAAGTTGTCGATATCTTGTTTATCTAGCTCGATCCAGCGACCAGTACGTAGTTCGCGTGGCAGAATTACTGAACCATAACGTGTACGTAAAAGACGGCTCACTTTTAAGCCTTGAGATTCGAAAATACGACGAACTTCGCGGTTACGACCTTCTTTTACGACCACTTGATACCAACGGTTAATACCATCACCACCAATTTCAGAGAATGACTCAAATTTTGCAGGGCCATCATCTAAAACAACGCCTTGTAACATGTTGTTTTTTAACTGAGGAGTGACTTCACCCATGACACGAACGGCATATTCACGTTCGATTTCGCTAGACGGGTGCATTAAACGGTTCGCCAGTTCACCATCATTTGTGAACAGCAATAGACCTGTAGAGTTGATATCTAGACGACCTACCATTACCCAGCGATCACCGGTAATTTGAGGTAATTGTTCAAATACCGTTGGACGGTTTTCAGGGTCATTGCGTGAACAAATTTCGCCTTCTGGTTTATAGTAAATCAACACACGGCGACGAATTTCGTCTTCAATTTGGAACTGAACTTTACGACCATCGATGCGAAGCTCATCACCCGGTTCAATACGTTCACCCACTTGGGCAACTTGCCCATTTACGCTCACACGACCAGCGGCAATGACTTCTTCCATATAACGGCGAGAACCCAAACCAACGCGTGCGAGCACCTTTTGCAATTTTTCACTCATGACAGCATAACCTTAGAAATTATCATCAACAGTTCACCTATTTATGACTTCGGTGCATTCGCATCGAGGGCCATAAAAGCTTCCTTGGCATCCTGCAGGGGAGGCAATTGGCCCAAAGAGGTTAGACCAAAAGCATTTAAAAATTGAGGCGTTGTAACTAACAACGCGGGTCGTCCTGGGAGTTCACGAAAACCAGATTCTTTAATCCAGTTCCAGTCAAATAACGTACGTAAAATTTGACTATTGTTGGTCACCCCACGGATTTGCTCAATATCTGCGCGGGTTACCGGTTGATGGTAAGCAATGACAGAAAGAGTTTCGAGCAAGGATGGCGATAAACGAGTTGGTCGTTCAGGCCAGGTCTGTGCAATAATATTACGATATTTTGCACGTACTTGAAAACGGAAACCTTGAGCGGTTTCAACAAGTTCAATTGATCTGCCGTGTTGCAGCATTGAAAGCTGCTGCAAATATTGGCGTAATTCGGTTTTACTGAAACGGTCTTGGAAAGCCTCTTTTAAACGGGCAATACTCACCGCCGCTTCACTGGCAAAAATAATGGCTTCAAGCTGCATCAAAATTTCATGCAGATTATCTTCTGAAGACACCGCAGTCATTTGTTTAAGTTCAGTGTTCATGCACGTGCTCCCTGAATTGCAAGCGGTGCTTCTACACCTGATGCGACAATTTGAACTTTTTGTTGGCGTGTCAGTTCCAACACGGCCATAAATGTCACGACAACACCCATGCGGCCTTGGCTTGGCTTGAGTAAGTCTGCAAAATCTAATACTTCACCTGACTCAAGCTTAGTTTCAATATAAGCAATACGTTCTTCGAGTAAGACAGGCTCTTGTAGAATTTGGTGGGTAACCGGTTCTGGTCGATTAAAAACACAGAGTATGGCATCACGAAGTAATTGAATGTCATAACCATCATTGGTTTCGACAATCGTTCCTAAACTGACATTGGTATCGAAAGTATCCCGATCCAATACTGTCATTTGACCTAATCTTTCCGCAGCTTGTTTGATGCGTAAATACGTTTCTAAACGGTCAATCAATTCTTGTTTAGGATCTTGTTCATGTGCTGCGGTCGACTTAGGTTTTGGCAATAATAGACGCGATTTTAAATCGGCCAATAGGGCTGCCATCACCATATAATCTGCGGTTAATTCAATATCTAGAGATTTCATTGCATCCATATAGGACAAATATTGGGATGCAATCGGGGCAATATCGACTTGTAATAAGTCGAAGCCATTTTTTTGAATCAGGTAAATCAGAAAGTCGAGTGGTCCTTCGAAATGCTCTAATAGAATTTCAAATGCAGCGGGTGGAATGTACAAATCTTCTGGAATAGCTTCTTGCCACTCATCCAAAACGCGAATGTGTGGAGCATCTTCCATAGAATTATGGACAGTTTGGTTCATTGCAATTATAGGCCACGCGAATTTTCAAAGGCATGCAGACAGCTTTCGCTTCGATCTCACATCGAAAGTAAAAGCACAAAAGTTATAGGGAATAGTGTAATGGAAAAATGCGTTTAAAGAAATTACTGAACGGTTGAATTGGGTAAAAAACATAAAATTTATAGGGAATAGGCTTTATTTATACACATGTAAAATTTTAAAGCTGTGATATCGATCACAACTTGTGTTAATTATAAATAATACACTCATCAATCCATGAACTTATTTTAGCTGTGATGTCTGGATGGTGGGCGTCTATCATGAAATGATTTGAATGAATTGACTAAAAGAATATTTGCTATGCCACAACAATATAATCAATGGGGTCAGGCCGTAGGGATGACGTTGGCGCAGTTTGAACCTTGCCAGTTCAGATGTAAAACCGAAATGGGGCAATCTGTTCGGCTTATTCCAATGCTGCCAGATCAGCTTGATGATAGTCTTTTACAGCGGCTATGGCAGACAGTACAACAAGAACCTGATGAACGCTGTTGGACGTATTTGCCTTATTCTCAAATTCAAAGCATGCAGCAATTGCGTGATTATTTTCAGCAATCCTTTCATTTTACCGGTTCGATGCATTATGTCATTGAGGTAGGTGATGCCATTGTAGGGTGGATTGGATTGCTCAATGTACGCCCAGCACATGCTGTCATCGAAATTGGCAATGTCTTTTTTTCAAGTTTAATGAAGCGATCAACCGCCGCAACAGAAACCATTTATCTATTGTTAAAAGCATGCTTTTCAGCAGGTTATCGACGGGTGGAGTGGAAGTGTGATGACTTGAACACGCCTTCGAAAAACGCTGCTTTGCGTTTTGGCTTTCAATTTGAAGGGTTGTTTCGTCAACATGTGATTGTGAAAGGTCGTAACCGTGATACCGCTTGGTTTGCGATGTTAGATCAGGATTGGCCAATGTTGTCTCAAGCTTATGCAGCTTGGCTCAATACAAATAATTTTGATGAGCAAGGGCAACAAAAAATTCATTTAAAAGAATTTATGCAGCTTTATCGCGCTTGAGCAAAAGCCAACTATCAAGACTTTGAGCCTGTTAGTCATATCTTTTGTTCAAGTGCAAATTCTATGATGAGTTGGCACTGCGCTTGCGAGCAGAGGTTTTGATTAGCTCTACGTTTAAACAGTGATTTGACCGTTGATGCATGCAGAAAATAACGAAAAATTTGCGGCTGTGTTGTCGCTATTGGTGAAATTAAATTTTCATCTTTTGCCCTCAGTTGAGCCGTGGATTCTAAAGTCCACGGCTCAGTGGCATATATAGCAAAATGATTGAGACTGCTTTGCTCGGAGACACTGAGGTCTGTCGCATTTTGGAGCTTGAGTAAAATCTGAAATAAAGTCATCAGGTCGATTCCTTTATCGAAAGGTGCATTAACCGAGTTTTAAGCAGACGTATATTACATGCTGAGCCTCTGATTGGTTACAGTATGTATTTAACAGTACACGCTATTCAAATGCACTGACATCACCGACACCGCGGCGAATCACTTCAGGGTATTCACCTGCAAGGTTTACAACGCTAGTGGTATTTAAAGTACCTAAACCGCCATCAATTAATACATCTATTCGTTTGCCGATTTGCAGTTCAATTTCGTAAGGATCATCAATCGGTTCTTTTTGACCCGGTAAAATTAAGGTCGATGTTAATAACGGCTCACCGAGTTCTTTGAGTAATAATTGGCAAATCGGGTTGCTCGGAATGCGCAGTCCAATGGTTTTCTTTTTAGGATGCATTAAACGGCGAGGAACTTCACTGGTTGCAGGCAAAATAAAGGTGGTAACCGCAGGGGTATTATTTTTCAATAAACGATACATGGCATTGTCGACTTTGGCATACGTGGCAATGTCAGATAAATCAGCACAAATAATCGCATATTGATGTTTAGCATCGAGCTGACGAATTTGGGCAATGCGTTCCATGGCATTTTTGTTCCCAATCTGGCAACCGATGGCATAGGCGGCATCTGTAGGATAAACCACCACATCGCCGGCACGAATCCGTTCAACGGCTTGTGTAATTAAACGGGGCTGAGGATTTTCCGGATGTATTCTTAAATGCAACATGTCGTTTTCCTCTTATTATTAAAAGCTCTAGACATTATGTCGCGGTCTATTTGCTTTGTGCAATGTGAAATGCAGTCAAATTGTATAATTTAATCAAGCATTTCACGTTGAAATTCATTCGCCTGTAACATTTTGCCAGCACGTGTACAGTGGCAAATGCATTGGATAAAGCGCCAAGCATCGCGTGGAAGTTTGGCTTCGCCCTTAAAATAAGCCTGTAATTGTGCATAGACATTGTCTTTAAAGCTGCTGCCATCACCACCTTCACCAGTGAGGTTGTCGAGAGAGACACGAAACTTACGCCCAAATGCTTTGGCAAATAACCATTCGATCGCTTGCGGCTTAATTTCTACCTGTTCAAAGAGGGCTTGTTGCTCTTTACTACGACCATCAGGTGCATACCAATAGCCTAAATCGGGAAGTAAACGGCGTTGATCGCCAGCAATGGTCCAATGACTAATTTCATGCAGGGCGCTATTGAAATAACCATGGGCAAATTGAATACGGGCAGGGCCGTTTGAATCAGCAGGAAAGTATTCGGGCTCAAAGTCACCTTTCACTAAGCTCACATTCAGGTGGGAAAACCAATGATTAAAGTGTAAGATGAGCCAATCGACGTGTTCTGTTTCTGTGGAAAGTTTCTCCCAAGCCGAGAGTTGCACTTGGTCAGTTGAAATGTCAGAATCAAGCGTTGAAATTGTGCTCATAAGTGATGAAACATTCACTTCTGTTTGCGGCTGCAACAGATGCATAACTTAAGTTACCCAAATGGTCTGTCTAAATAAGTACAAAATTGTATCTTAATCTTTGACAGAGTACTGATGAATTTGTAGAATTGCCGCCTTAATTATGTCAGCAAATACCTTTCCGGCACAGATTGAGCCGTTTAAATGGGCTGAACAGGGCTTTAAATGGTCAGGAACACTGCCATTATCTCGCTTTGTTCGTATTGCTCGTGAAGCTGTTGGATCAATTGATGATCAATTGATTAACATAGACTGTAAGCTATCAATGGATGCTTATCATCGCATTGTATGGCTAGATGGTCATGTTGAAACAAATGTTCCAATGGAATGCCAGCGTTGTCTGGATACTGTTGAGATCCCGCTTGTTTCAAGTTTTCATCTAGCTCTTGTAGATGACGAGTCACTGATAGAGCGCTTGGATGAGGATGCTGATTTCATCGTTTTAGGTGAAAGTGAAGCAACAACCAAAGGTTCATATGATGCGCCTGCGACTGCTGATTTACTCTCACTGATAGAGGATGAATTGTTATTGTTGATGCCTTTGTCACCTAAGCATGACGCTTGTGAACATAAGCATCAACCTGCCGCTGAAGAGCTTGTTGAAGAAAAACGGGACAACCCGTTTGATGTTTTGGCAGGTTTGAAGGGTAAACTTAACTAATTTTTGTGTTATACTCTTGAGTATAAGACAATCGAATTTGTTCTGATCCATTTTTTCGATCTTTGTAAGGAGCCATCATGGCCGTTCAGCAAAACCGTAAAAGTCGCTCTCGCCGTGACATGCGCCGTTCACATGACGCTTTAACCGAGAATGCATTAACTGTAGACCAAGCTACTGGCGAGACTCACCGTCGTCACCACGTATCTAAAGATGGTATCTACCGTGGTCGTCAATTATTCGCTAAAGCATCTGCTGAATAATTGGTGATGTATTAAGCGTCAAGCTTAGTAGAAAAAATGGGAGCGTTAAGCTCCCTTTTTTTGTACCGATTTTTTGTTGCATTTGGCAATTACCAAGACAAAAATTAAGTGTTAAATTTCCGTCCCTGAAACAAGCTTACATGGGATTGTGTTGAATAAATGTCCAAATAGCATAAATTCACCAGTCTTGATAAAGGATTTTTTTATGTCTGCTAAACAACTCGAGCAAGCAGCTCAAGCTACTAAAACTGCATTCGTGTTCCCGGGTCAAGGGTCACAGAAAGTCGGCATGCTCGCTGAACTTGCAGAACAGTTTAGTAGTGTGCAAGCAACATTTGCAGAAGCATCAGAAGCAGTTGGTTTTGATCTTTGGCAAATTGCGCAAAGTGGTGAAGGGTTAAACCAAACAGAATTTACTCAACCTGTGCTACTGACTGCCAGTATTGCTTTATGGCGTGTGTGGTTAGAGTTAGGTGGTGTTGCACCGAAATACCTTGCAGGTCACTCATTAGGTGAATACAGCGCCTTGGTTGCTGCAGGTGCGATGAGCCTAGGTGATGCCGTTAAACTGGTGAACCTACGTGGTCAGTTAATGCAAAGTGCTGTACCTGAAGGTCAAGGTGCAATGGCGGCAATTTTGGGTCTAGATGATGCCAAAGTCATTGAACTTTGTGCTCAAGCAGAAGGCCAAGGTTCAGTAGATGCTGCAAACTACAATGCACAAGGTCAAGTTGTCATTGCTGGCGATAAAGCCATGGTTGAAGCGGTTATGGCTGCTGCTAAAGAAAATGGCGGTAAGGCAATCGCACTTCCGGTTTCTGTGCCATCGCATTGTGCATTGATGAAACCTGCTGCTGAACAGTTTGCGACAGCATTGGAACAAACTGCCATTGAGCTGCCTACTATACCTGTAATACAAAATGTAGGCGCTGAAATCGCGACTGATGTAGCGCAATTACGTCAGGCGTTAACTGCACAGTTATACCAATCTGTACAGTGGACAAAGACCATGCAGTATTTGCAAGACCAAGGTATTCAGTACATTGCTGAATGTGGTCCGGGTAATGTCCTTGCGAATCTCGCAAAACGTTTGCCAAATATTGAAAAAGCATTCCCACTCGACACGAAAGGTCGTATGGAAGATGCACTGAATGCCATTTTAGTGGCAGAAGGGAAAATTGCATGACACAAGAACGCAAAGTTGCTTTAGTAACAGGTGCGAGCCGAGGGATTGGAGCAGCAATTGCTCAGCAATTGATTCAAGACGGTTATTTTGTTGTAGGTACGGCAACATCAGAAGCGGGTGCAGAAAAATTATCTGCTGCTTTTGCTGAAAATGGTGCGGGTAAAGTTCTAGATGTACGTGATGCAACTGCAATCGATGCATTGGTATCAGACATTGAGCAAAACTTTGGTTCTGTATTGGTTTTAGTGAACAATGCGGGTATTACCAAAGATAATTTGTTACTTCGTATGTCAGAAGATGATTGGGATGACATTCTCAACATTCATTTGAAAGCCGTTTATCGACTTTCTAAACGTGTTTTAAAGGGCATGACCAAAGCACGTTTTGGCCGAATTATTAATATTAGTTCTGTGGTTGCACATTTTGCTAACCCAGGACAAGCAAACTATTCTGCTGCAAAAGCAGGGATTGAGGCCTTTGGTCGCAGCCTTGCAAAAGAGATGGGAAGCCGCCAAATCACTGTAAATGCAGTGGCTCCGGGCTTTATTGCAACAGAAATGACAGAACAGTTAAGCGAAGAAATTCGTAAAAAGATGAGTGATCAAGTGGCTTTAAACCGTTTAGGTGAGCCGCAAGATATCGCAAATGCCGTAAGTTTTCTTGCTTCTGAAAAGGCAAGTTACATTACCGGAACTGTATTACATGTAAATGGTGGTTTATACATGAGCTAAGCGCTCAAGTATAAACTTTCAAAACGATTTAGATTCAATTAAACTAACGGCATTAAAAACGCCACAAGCAATGAGGAGAATTCCTGTGAGCGATATCGAACAACGCGTAAAACAAGCAGTAGCTGAACAA
Source organism: Acinetobacter sp. YH01024 (assembly GCF_013420195.1). Lineage (NCBI taxonomy): Bacteria > Pseudomonadati > Pseudomonadota > Gammaproteobacteria > Moraxellales > Moraxellaceae > Acinetobacter > Acinetobacter sp. YH01024. The sequence goes on along the minus strand of NZ_VOYQ01000046.1, from coordinate 10,103 downwards.
CTTGGTCTTAAAGCAGACGAGATCAAAAACGAAGCTTCTTTCATGGATGACTTAGGTGCAGACTCTCTAGACCTAGTTGAATTAGTTATGTCTTTCGAAAACGATTTCGACATCACTATTCCTGATGAAGATTCAAACGAAATCACTACTGTACAATCTGCAATTGACTATGTTTCTAAGAAACTAGGTTAATTTTAGATTTCAGCGATGCTGATTTAAAAAGCCACCATTCGGTGGCTTTTTTATGCCGAATATTTTGTTTTTACATTAGCTTACGTTTCTGTCACCAACAACAACTCAAAAGCGGTTATTTTTTAGCTATAAAAATAGAGTTTGAACAATAGTTAAATTATTTAAAACAGTAAAAACAACGGAGAAAAACATGGGTCTTTTTGATTTTGTAAAAGGTATCGGTAAAAAAAATACAGCACCTGCAGAGCCTCAGGCAGCGCCAGCAACACCTTCTGAACCATCTGCACAAGAAATTGCCAATAAGTTATTGGGTCATATTAAAGCACTGGGCTTGCCTGTAACTGGTTTGTCTGTGAGTTATAACGGGACTTCAGATCTAGCGACAGTGAAAGGTCAGGTACAAAGCCAAGCGGATCGTGAAAAGATTATCTTGGCGGTAGGGAATATTGATCATGTGGCGCAAGTGGATGATCAGTTAACAGTGACGAGTCCTGAGCCTGAGAGTAAGTTCTATACTGTCAAGTCGGGGGATAACCTGTCTAAAATCTCTAAAGAATTTTATGGTGATGCAAATCAATACAATAAAATTTTTGAAGCAAACCGTCCTTTGCTAAAAAATGCCGATGACATTTTCCCAGGTCAGGTGCTTCGTATTCCTGCATAAATATTTGTGTTTAAAGTAAAAAAAGCCATCTTGTGATGGCTTTTTTTTGTATGCGTGAATGGTGAAGTTGAATATAATGCGGCTGAAATAATTCAAAATAAGAAATCAATGAAACAAAAAATCATCTTTATTTTCTTGCTGTTGCTTGCAGTTGTTGTGTGTTTTTGTCTTTGGCTGCGGTGGGATGAGCGTATTGATCCTCGGGTGCTCAAGTGGCAGCAGTCTGAAATTTCTTATCATTCAAATTACACACAAGAGCCGTATTTTAACTTGCTTGGGCTGAATGCCGCAGATCGGTTTTCGGCATTGAATGTTGGGCGCTATCGTTATCATCAAGATTGGGCATTTAGTTTGTTGGGGCAAGAGCATCAGAATGTATTGGGCCAGCCATTGAATGCGAAGCTAACACGTGAAAAGTGGTCAGAAGAACAGACGAATTTAGTTGCGGAGTTTCAGCAATTGCTGGTCGATGATCCTAAGGCAGCTAGCGCATTTGTTGTTGAGCATCATCAGGTGCTCGGTGCGCTGATACAGCAAGAAAAGGTGCCGTTGCAGCGCTTTAACACATGGTTGCAGCATGCAGACCAATACCGCAGTTTAAGTATGCCGAGCAATTCCGCATATCCAGACTTTAAGTATTTAAATCAGTTAGCGATCCTTTATCAGATCAATATTGCGTTAAATAAAGAGGATAAGCTGGATGCTATATGGCTGAATATCACAGATTGCAGCAGATGCTTGAGCGCCCGAACTCATTGGTTGAAAGGATGTTGATTCAAAGCTGGCTGGCACGTTATGTTCGAGTTATACGTAATGAGCAATTAAAGACTGGACAAGTTGTTTATTTAGAGCCTTTAAGTACCCGTCAGTTAAGTTTGCGCTCAGCAGCGCAATTGGAAGCCTATGGTATATATGCGGTGTTGAAGCAGGTGCAGCAATCATCGGGCTGGAATACCTCCTTGATGTATTGGTTGTATTTGCCAAATCAAACTGCAAATCAATTGTTTAAGCAATATGAAGAGGCGGCACAGCTATCTGAGCTTTCTTATGATTCGTTTAGGATGCAGGCTGGTCAAAAACAGGGGTAGTATTCATCTTGGCATATCAAAAACTATTTGGGCAATACTTTGTCCAATATAGAGGGGGTGCCTTGGGAGCGCTCTGTGCTTGCAGGGCACATTTTGAATGATCGTATTATGATTTTTAATTTGTTGAATCAGGGGGCGACTGATTTAACGCAGTTGAATCAAAATAGCCACGGTCGACGTTTCTTTAAGAAAGAGGGGATGTTGTGTGCTGAAGTGCCGTATCCGCGTGAGCAATTTAGAGCACATAATTGGAATATTTTAGATAGCTGTGTGCAGTTGTAGTTTTTGTATATAAACATTTTGGTATAGAAATAAAAAAGCCCCAATGAGTAGGGGCTTTTTTACAGTCGTTTAGAAGCTTGGCTTCACGACCACTAAAATGATCACTGCAAATAAAATCAAAGTTGGCATTTCATTAAAATAACGCCAGAACTTATGCGATTTATAATGTGCATTTTCGATAAGCTTTTTACGGTAATAACCACAAACAAAATGATATATCACCAAAAGTCCAACCAATCCTACTTTTAGATAGAACCAAAGCGCTTCATGGTAGTGTCGTGTTGCATCACCCCAATCGACGAGGAAGTGCGCCGTGATCAATGTAGCAATCATTGCAGGCCACATAATGCCGCGGTATAGCTTACGTTCCATGATTTGAAAGCGCTGATGACTCGTAGCATCATCACTCATGGCGTGGTAGACATAAAGGCGAGGGAGATAGAATAGCGCTGCGAACCAGCAAACAACTGCGATGATATGTAATGCTTTGACCCAGAGGAAAGCATCTGATGGAGCATCCATATATTGACCCTTAAAAGGGCGGTGGGTGTGTGCTTTGGCACCGAAGCACCAAAGCAGCAAACTTTATATTAAGCTTCCCATTTTTTGAAAACGAGGCAAGCGTTTACACCGCCAAAACCAAAACTGTTACTCATCACAGTATTCAATTTTGCATCACGTTTTTCAAGTACGATATCAAAAGGTTTTGCACCTTCGTCAAGTTCAGTCACGTTGATGTTTGGTGCAATAAAGTCATTTTGCATCATCAAAATAGAGTAAATCGCTTCTTGTACACCTGCAGCACCGAGGCTGTGACCAGTCATCGACTTGGTTGAGCTGAGTGGAGGAACTTGTCCTTCACCGAAAGCACGTTCCATTGCTTTAAGTTCAGTAACATCACCTGCTGGAGTAGACGTACCGTGTGTATTTACATAGTCAATTTTGTCTACGCCGTGTTGTTTTGCTTCTTCAAGCGCCATCAGGACACAGCGAGTCGCACCTTCACCAGATGGTGCAACCATGTCAGCACCATCAGAGTTTGCTGCATAGCCGACAACTTCAGCCAAAATGTTTGCGCCACGTGCTTGAGCATGTTCAAGAGATTCTAGTACAACGAAGCCACCACCACCTGCGATGACGAAACCGTCACGGTCAGCAGAGTAAGGGCGTGAAGCAGTCTCTGGAGTGTCATTATATTTTGAACAAAGTGCGCCCATTGCATCAAATAAAAGACTTTGTGACCAATGGTCTTCTTCACCACCACCGGCAAGCATTAAGTCTTGTTTGCCCAATTGAATCAGGTTGTATGCATAACCAATGGCATCGGCAGATGTTGCACATGCGCTAGTAATCGTGTGTGCAATACCTTGCATTTTAAATGCAACACCCACGTTTGCGGTAATGGTGTTGGTCATGTTACGTGGTACAAAGAATGGACCAACTTTACGTGCACCTTTAGTGTCTAGAAGTTCTTTCATTTCAACAACAGATGCAGTTGAACCACCACCTGAACCACCAGCAATACCGTAGCGTGGATTACCACCAATTTGTTCTGCTGTTAAGCCTGCATTTTCTACTGCAGCCAAAGCTGAGTTGTATGCATACATTGCGCATACGCCCATAAAGCGTTTTAAGCGGCGGTCAATACCGTCAAAGTTTTGTTCTGCAGCCGCACTGACATGACTTTTGAAATTAAGTTCAGCATAACTTGGGTTGAAACGTGTTCCAGAAATCCCGTTTTGCAAAGAATGAGTGACATCTTCTAATGTATTACCAATGCATGAGTTGATGCCCATACCAGTGATTACAACACGTTTCATCTACAGATCCTTTATAGGTAGTGTGTGAGCAAGCTATTGAAAGTATACGAAGGAAACTTTCTAAATAGACGAACTCATATAATTTGATTGGAATAATGATAGCAGAAAGCTTTTTGAATTCTTATGGCAAATCCTATGCCTATTTTTGACTGAGCTAATTTGCAACGATGCAGCAAAAAACTTAACTTAAAGATACATATTCAAGTTGTGATAAAGTTTGACTACACCTAGTATTTATCAAGAATTTCAAGAATAGTCTGAATGGGGTAGGGAATGGCGAAAACGAATAATAAACCAACGGCTGGTCTGCTCTCAAACGCCTTTGGAGTGGCTAAAAAGCTCAGTTCTACAGGGGTGTCTATTATCAATCATGTTGCACCCGAATCTGTAACTAAGGTCATTCAACCACAAAAAAATGGTCAAACCTTGGAAGGTCAGTCACGTCAGACGAGCGTATTTTATGTGAAAAAATATGATAATCCACAGCAAATCCTGCGTGAACACGTTCCGAATGTTTCTAGACAATTATTCGGTCGACATTTTAATACCGTAAATAATGTAGCCAATTTTGTTGCTCCTCAATTTAGTGACAAAATTTCTGATTATTTATTTGATCGACTTAATCATTTTAGTTCGGATATTTCATCTGTAGATGCGGTGCTTGATGAAGCTGGGGTACGTGATTTAGAAGAGTTGACACAAGATGTCGATCGTTCGCGTCGTATTAGTCAGGCTCTGGGTGAGCAAAATAAATGGATTGCTTCGATTCAAGGGGCTTTAACAGGTGCGACAGGTGTCATCGGTTCAAGTATTGATATCCCTGCTTCACTGATTATGACTCTGCGAGTGATTTATCAAGTTGGACGTTCTTATGGTTTCGACTTAAGCAAAGAAAGTGACCAAGATATTGTTCAGTTTATTTTTAAACAGGTCGACTTGAGTTTAATTGCAGAAAAACAAACTTTGCTTATGGCAATAAAAGCTCTGAGTAGTACGCTACAAAATAGTGATTTACATCAGTTGCAGCAATTGGTGGGTTCAGACACCGATGCAGCAGCATTGAAAAAATATGTACTGGATGAAAATGGTCAGTTCAAGTGGGCATGGCTCAATCAAATGCCAAAAGTTTCACTTTTAAATCAGCTATCACGGTTATCTCCTGTGGCGAGTGCTGGTGTAAGTGTGGTGTATAGTCGCCGTTTGGTGGATGAAGTGAATCAGAAGGCACAGCAAGTCTTTTCAAATGCGCGCCAATATATTTTGCAGCATCAAGATATCACCTTGTCACCATTACATGCCTATGAGCGCTCTCTTGAGTTGCTTGCTCAAGCAACTCCTAAATTACTAGAAGGCATTAAGGCGAAAGATATCGATTTGGCTGAGCCTGTACTAGATCAGACCATAGATGTTACAGGTCATGAGAGTATCCGCGCAGTAAAAGTCACTAAAAAAGCACAAGTTAAAAACTCTGATGCAGCTAAAGTGGAAGTAGAGCAGGAACAAAAAGTCTCAGAAGGTTTGGAGGCACTTGCGGAGAAAGTTGTTGAGCCTCATGCACCCGGGGCTGCGCAAAAACCTGCTTTAGCTGAAAAAGATGAGTTTGATGTGTTGGAATCTGTACAGCAGGAGGATGTCCCAGTGGAAAAAGCTGCACCCAAAACTAAGCCGCGTAAAGCCAAAACAGCAGCCGTAGATAAAGTTACAAAAAAATCAGCAGATTCTTCTGAAAAATAAACTATTTATTTGTGGGTGAAAAATTGCGCAAATCATGATGAATAAATGTTTTCGATGATCGTATATTGTTGACCAATTTTAAGTCTTCGCTTACAATTGTATGCCCTCAAAAAGTAGTATTTTTTGGGGCTTTTTATTAACGGGAGAATTGCCAAATGGCAACAACAAATCAGTTGATCCGTAAGGGTCGTACAACTTTAGTTGAAAAATCTAAAGTTCCTGCGTTGAAGGCTTGTCCACAACGTCGTGGTGTTTGTACACGTGTTTACACAACTACACCTAAAAAACCTAACTCAGCAATGCGTAAAGTTTGCCGTGTTCGCTTAACTTCAGGTTTTGAAGTTTCTAGCTACATCGGTGGTGAAGGCCATAACCTACAAGAGCACAGTGTTGTTCTTATCCGTGGTGGTCGTGTTAAAGATTTACCAGGTGTACGTTACCATACCGTTCGTGGTTCTTTAGACTGTGCTGGTGTTAAAGATCGTAACCAGTCTCGTTCTAAATACGGTGCTAAACGTCCTAAGAAATAATCTGAAAAGATTAACTTCTTAGTTCGTTAGAACTGCAATCCTTTATCGTCTCGCTTGTCTGATTTCTGCATTTTTTGTGAAAATTCCAAGCGACGTATAGTAAGGCCAGCGAAAGCACATGACACTTTGTGCACCTGCTGGAGTAACCTGAAGTGTCATATTTATTAGGTGTATTAAAATGCCAAGACGTCGCGTAGTTGCTGCCCGTGAAATCCTTCCGGATCCTAAGTTCAGCAGCCAAACAATCGCTAAATTCATGAACCACGTAATGCAAGATGGTAAAAAATCTATTGCTGAAAGTATCGTTTACGGTGCTTTAGACCGCGTTCAAGAAAAATCTAAAGTAGACCCAGTTGAATTTTTCGAGACTACTCTTGAAAAAGTTCGTCCTATGGTCGAAGTAAAAGCACGCCGTGTTGGTGGTGCTACATACCAAGTGCCTATGGAAGTACGCCCATCCCGTCGTACTGCCTTGGCTATGCGTTGGTTAGTAGATGCTGCTGCTAAGCGTTCTGAAAAAACTATGGCTTTACGTCTTGCTGGTGAGTTGCTTGATGCAGCTGAAGGTAAAGGCGCAGCGATCAAAAAACGTGAAGATGTGCATCGTATGGCTGAAGCCAACAAAGCCTTCTCTCATTACCGTTTCTAAGCGGATAAAACAGCCCCTATTCAGGAGGGTGACAAATCAGTTGTCACTGTTTTGTCATCGAATCGCTTTAAGTTGCTATGCAGCTTAAAGCGTCCTGTTTTAAACAACAAAATTTAGGAATGCTAGAAATCATGGCTCGTCAAACCCCAATTTCTCGTTATCGTAACATTGGTATCTCTGCGCACATTGATGCTGGTAAAACTACCACTTCAGAACGTATTTTGTTCTACACAGGTGAGAGTCACAAACTTGGTGAAACTCACGAAGGTTCTGCAACTACAGACTGGATGGAACAAGAGCAAGAACGTGGTATTACTATTACCTCAGCGGCAGTAACATGCTTCTGGAAAGGGATGGGTAACCAATTCGAACAGCACCGTATTAACGTAATTGATACCCCAGGACACGTAGACTTCACTATTGAAGTTGAACGTTCTATGCGTGTTCTTGACGGTGCATGCATGGTTTACTGTGCTGTAGGTGGTGTACAACCTCAGTCTGAAACTGTATGGCGTCAAGCAAATAAATATAAAGTTCCACGTATTGCATTCGTGAACAAAATGGACCGTACTGGTGCGAACTTCTTCCGTGCTGTTGAACAAGTTAAAACACGTCTTGGTGGTAATCCAGTGCCAATCGTTGTTCCAATCGGTGCAGAAGAAAACTTCCAGGGTGTTGTTGACCTAATCGAAATGAAAGCGATTATCTGGGACGAAGCGTCTCAAGGTATGAAGTTTGAATATGGCGAAATCCCTGCTGAATTAGTTGAACTAGCTAACGAATGGCGTACTAACATGGTTGAAGCTGCTGCGGAAGCATCAGAAGAACTCATGGACAAGTACCTTGAAGAAGGTGAGTTAACTAAAGAAGAAATCGTTTCAGGTTTACGTGCACGTACATTGTTGAATGAAATTCAACCAATGCTTTGTGGTTCAGCGTTCAAAAACAAAGGTGTTCAACGTATGTTGGATGCTGTAATTGAATTCTTACCTGCGCCGACTGATGTCGAGGCGATTAAAGGTATCCTTGACGACAAAGACGAAACTGAAGGTTCTCGTGAAGCGTCTGACGATGCTCCGTTCTCTGCGCTTGCGTTCAAAATCATGAACGACAAATTTGTAGGTAACTTAACATTCGTACGTGTTTACTCTGGTGTGCTTAAAGCAGGTAGCCCTTGCTATAACCCAGTTAAAATGAAGCGCGAACGTGTTGGCCGTATCGTACAGATGCACGCAAATGACCGTCACGATATTGAAGAAATTCGTGCGGGTGATATCGCAGCATGTGTAGGTCTTAAAGATACTACGACTGGTGATACATTATGTGATGAAAACAATGTAATTACACTAGAGCGTATGGAATTCCCAGAGCCAGTAATTGCGCTTGCGGTTGAGCCTAAAACTAAAGCTGACCAAGAAAAAATGTCTGTTGCTTTAGGTCGTTTGGCGAAAGAAGACCCTTCATTCCGCGTACGTACTGACGAAGAATCTGGTCAAACAATTATTGCTGGTATGGGTGAGCTTCACCTTGACATTATTGTTGACCGTATGAAACGTGAATTTAACGTTGAAGCGAACATTGGTAAACCAATGGTAGCTTACCGTGAAACGATCAAAAAATCAGTTGAACAAGAAGGTAAGTTCGTACGTCAAACTGGTGGTAAAGGTAAGTTTGGTCACGTATACGTACGTTTAGAACCACTTGCTGAAGATGCTGGCAAAGATTACGAGTTTGCTGAAGAAGTTGTAGGTGGTGTAGTACCTAAAGAATTCTTCGGTGCGGTTGACAAAGGTATCCAAGAACGTATGAAGAATGGTGTCCTAGCTGGTTATCCAGTTGTTGGCATCAAAGCGACATTGTTCGATGGTTCTTACCATGACGTCGACTCTGACGAATTATCGTTCAAAATGGCGGGTTCTTACGCATTCCGTGACGGTTTCATGAAAGCAGATCCTATCTTGCTTGAACCAATCATGAAAGTTGAAGTAGAAACTCCAGAAGACTACATGGGCGATATCATGGGTGACTTAAACCGTCGTCGTGGTCTTGTTCAAGGTATGGACGATTTACCTGGTGGTACTAAAGCTATCCGTGCAGAAGTTCCACTTTCTGAGATGTTTGGTTACGCAACTCATATGCGTTCTATGTCTCAAGGTCGTGCGACTTATTCTATGGAATTCGCTAAATACGCTGAAACACCACGTAACGTGGCTGAAGGCATCATCGCTAAGTTCCAATCTGGCGGTAAAAAAGGTGACGACGAGTAATCTTTCGATTACTATAAGCCCAAACTAATTCATAGTTAAAAACCAAATGCTCATGCAGTATCCCTGCATGAGTAGTTTAAAAAGGAAGATCTCATGGCTAAGGCTAAGTTCGAACGTAATAAGCCACACGTTAACGTGGGTACAATTGGTCACGTCGACCACGGTAAAACTACTTTAACAGCTGCAATTGCAACTGTATGTGCAAAAAAATTCGGTGGTGAAGCGAAAGATTACGCTGCAATCGACTCTGCACCAGAAGAAAAAGCACGTGGTATTACAATTAATACTTCACACGTAGAATACGATTCTCCGATCCGTCACTACGCTCACGTAGACTGCCCAGGTCACGCCGATTATGTTAAAAACATGATTACTGGTGCTGCACAAATGGATGGTGCGATCCTTGTATGTGCTGCGACTGATGGTCCAATGCCACAAACTCGTGAACACATCCTTCTTTCTCGTCAGGTAGGTGTACCTTACATCGTTGTATTCCTAAACAAATGCGACCTTGTGGATGACGAAGAACTTCTTGAATTAGTAGAAATGGAAGTTCGTGAACTTCTTTCTACTTATGACTTCCCAGGCGACGACACTCCAGTAATCCGTGGTTCTGCTCTTGCAGCGCTTAATGGTGAAGCTGGTCAATACGGCGAAGATGCTGTAGTTGCTCTTGTTGAAGCTCTTGACTCTTACATCCCAGAACCAGAACGTGCTATCGACCAAGCATTCCTTATGCCAATCGAAGACGTATTCTCAATTTCAGGTCGTGGTACAGTAGTAACTGGCCGTGTTGAAACTGGTATCGTGAAAGTAGGCGAAGAAGTTGAAATCGTTGGTATTAAAGATACAGTTAAAACAACTGTAACTGGCGTAG
>NZ_VOYQ01000045.1:0-26676 GCF_013420195.1 Acinetobacter sp. YH01024 | reverse complement strand
AAAACCTTCAAAATTCTTGCTGAGCGATATCGCAATCGAGGCAAAAGACTAGCATTGAGATTCAATCTAATTGCTGGAATTTATAACTTGGAGCTGAGTGAAAAACGACTTATGAAAGAAATCTAATGCACTGTTAACTGTCGTTCTGATGATGTGTCTGGTTTTTAGTATTTTACCTATGCCTATTTTATTCATGGTGGCTTTATGTATTGCGCTAATCGTCAACTACAAAAATGTCGACTTGCAGAAAAAGTTAATCGCACATCATGCAGGTAGTGCTTTAAACGTGGTCGGCATCATTTTTGCTGCAGGTATTTTTACCGGAATTTTAGCTGGAACAGGCATGGTAGAAGCCATGTCCAAACAACTTGTGGCAATTATCCCTGAAAGTATGGGTCCCTATTTAGCACCGATTACCGCTGTCATCAGTATGCCGATGACTTTCTTTATGTCGAATGATGCTTTCTATTTTGGGGTTTTGCCGATTCTTTCTGATGCTGCCGCTCATTATGGAATTGAACCTGTAGAAATGGCACGTGCCTCCATCGTAGGGCAACCTGTACACCTACTCTCTCCGCTTGTTCCTTCGACCTATTTACTCTGTGGACTTGCAGGTATCGAGTTTGGACAACATCAGAAATTTACCATTATCTGGGCTGTAATCACGTGTTTTGTCATGTTAGCAGCAGGCCTGATCTTTGGGATGTTTCCGTTTTATTCGAGCTTAACTTAAAATTTTAAAGATAAAAAAGCACCATCAGGTGCTTTTTTATGCTTAACAATAGAACTAGCTAGTGCTTTACACTCACAGGTTCATTTGTAACGATTAATGCTTTAAAATTAATGCTTCTAGAACTGCTTCATAATGAATACGAATGTCATCTTCTAAAATTTTATAGACATTGTCGAATTGCACCATTGGCCAGCCTTCTTTCCAAAATGGAAAAATATTATGCAGGTCATGAGTCACCGTTGCATCTTCACGTACAATTGCTTGTGCAACTTGTGACAATACTTGTGCAGTTTCAGCACCATCAATCGCTAAATAATCGATACCACGAACTTTCAAAATACGGATACGATCTTTTTTGTAGCGGATTTTTTTACTTTGGCCTTCATTTAAGCCTAAAGCTAAAGTCACAGCTTCAACAAATTTATCTTCAAATGCTTGATTTAATTTCACCAAAGCTTGTTTGTGTGCTTCTTGACGACCAGCTTTTCCCCCACTACGAATCACTTCATTTGCTTCAGTATTTAAAACATCTGATTTCATCGACTGAAGAATGTCTAGAATTTCGATATCGCTTAATGTTTCAGGAGAGTGATCAGTCATAAACTGCCTATAAAAACTTAATATTCAATAAGTATGTATTTTCGCATAAAAGCAGCATGAAAACTGCGACCTTCGCTATAGAAATTGCGTTTTCTCTTATAATGTTCAGATATACAACATGATTTAGAAAAAAATTATGTCAAAAATATCGAAATCAACTATATTACTTTCACGCTTTAATACTAACGTCACAATATGGCTCAAAAGAAACAGGCTGCGCTTTACCTTCAACAACTGAAACAGCAATATCCAGCAGCCTTTAAACATAATTATTTATTTTATAGCCAACTGAAAACTCAAGGCATTTTAGACGAACTCAAAGAACTCATTCCTTGGGTTTTGGCGGCGATGATTTTTATTTCTTTGAGCATGAGTATTGGTCATGCAGTGCAACTGTATTTTCCAGAAATGAGTGAGTTTCGAGCTCATGGTATTGCTGTATTAAGTATTATGCTGTTTTTCATGCTGGTTGTGCCTTTAGTTATCAAGCAAATCAAACACAGTTCGATGTCACTGTATCAAAGTTTGAAGAATACGCCGTTCAGACTTGCGATCGTGATTTTATTACAGTTACTCAATATCGCCTTTTTACAAAGCACCTTTGTTCAATCTGTATTGTTCTTTTTCGCCATGAGTTTCGGCTTTGTGCGTTTTTATAAAGAAAATCTTTTCAAAGGTGGAAGTAACACCCAAGAATACTATTTTCTGCAAGAGACACGTCGTATTGCATATTGGTCGTATAAACAAATGCTTAAAGCAAAATTACGTTTGTCGCTCAGTAATCCGAATCAGGCAAATCATAAACAGTTATCTGAGCGCTTTACCCTGTTCCAAAATTTGCACATACAAATGCTGCATCAGGAAAATCAGCTATGTAAAAAGCTAAAGCACCAAAATGTTGAACATTATCTTGATGAGTTAATGAAATAAGCTGGCATTGATATAGTGCAAAAAACTTTAAATCACTGCTCAAAAAGTCATTCAATACATCGCTATTTTTGAATATTTTCAACTTATATGCATGAATTGATTGATTTTAAAACAAACACCATCAAATACTCTTGCCAAGCTTCATTTCGTCCTCTATTATTGCGCACATGCCCGAGTGGTGAAATCGGTAGACACAGGGGATTTAAAATCCCCCGCCCACAAAGCGTGCCAGTTCGAGTCTGGCCTCGGGCACCATTCTTATACTTCTAAGATTGGTGCAATAAAAGATCCAGCAATTTGCTGGTTTTTTTATGCCTAAAATTTAGAAATCTATTATTATTCGATGCCGACACCTTCAGATTTTAATCTCCCCGCACTACAACTCAAGCATCCCGATGCCTTTTATCAACGGCTGCTGTTTGCACATTTTAAAATTATCAATCTCACACCCACTGCACCTGTTTTAATCTTTAGCTTTTGCCTGATACTTTCTATCCCCCTTAGCAGCGCTGTACTTGGTCATATGCTTTCAACGGCACTTTCAATACACGACCCCAAAATGGCGTTTAATCTTGGTTTATTGATTATTCTTCCATGGATCTATTGCTATGTCTGGTATGCACATTATCAAGCACGTTTTAGCAGCAAGTCCGCAGTTCAACGCCTGCAAATACAACTATATCTCCTTGGCGGATTCACACTTATCCTCGCTATAAACTTTAAGTATCTACAAACAGATGTATTAAACCTCATCAGTCTCTGTGGACTTTTTTTCAGTCTGTTTTTATGTGTATTTACTGAATTATTTTATAAACCTGAAAGCAGCGCCATTGAACGAGTAAAACTACAAAAGCTTCGCCAACTGGCATTTTGGTCTTATCAACAATCTTTAAAACAAAAAGAACATCAATTGTATTTCTACACCCTACACTTACAAGCTATGCAAGAAGAACAAAAACTATCAGCATCGATCAAATCATCATTTAAAGATTTTTTAGACAATGCTCAATGACTTTTTTAAATCCCTAAACACAAAAAAGCCCTGTCACTACAGGGCTTTTTTTAAAGTTCAATTACCATTCTCGGTTAGCAACCAACTCTTCCATTTCAATATCCATATGGCCTTCATCTTGCAGCACCATCATCATGGCTTCTGCAATATAATCTGCAGCCGTATCATCCAAAGACGAATCTAAATCTTCAAATTGAGGTTTCATCTTATTGAGCTGTGCAACCGTTTCATTGGCAAAATGGTAGATATCAGTTGAACTTAAATCTGCTTTTGCAATTTTCTTCGCAAATTGAACAACCAATAACTTCACCTCTGCAACCAACACATCTGGGTAATATTCATCATCAAACATGGGTAGCAGTAAATCTGCAAACATACGAAACTCTATCACAAAACATTCAGGGCGCTTATATAACACAAATACTACAATTCACCAAATTTATTGGAATTCAGTATTTTCAAATCACACTGCATTCTGCATGGCTTGCCAAACACGTATCGCATCTACCGTTGCTTTGACGTCATGTGCGCGAACCATACATGCACCTTGTTGAATGCTGAGTAGATGCGCTGCAACCGAGCCTACTGCGCGATTTTGTGCATCTGCACCGCCAAGTGCTTCACCGATAAAACGCTTACGAGATAATGCCGAAAGGATCGGATAGCCCATGTCATTCAATTGATAGAATTGCTGTAAAAGCTTTAAGTTTTGCTGCGCATTTTTAGCAAAACCAAAACCCGGATCAATCATAATGTTTTCTGCACGTACACCTGCATCTAATGCATCTTGCACACGTTGCTTTAATTCATCGATTACATCAGCCACGACATCTTGATACTGATCTAGATTATTCATCGTGGTAGGTTCGCCACGCATATGCATAATGATCACTGGAATATCCAGTTTTGCAGCGGTTTCTAAGGCATTCGGCCGAGTTAATGCACGTACATCATTCCAGATATGCGCACCTGCCTGAACCGCTACCTCAATCACCTCAGGTTGTGAGGTATCGATAGAAATCACTACATTGTGTTTAGATAAGGCTTCAACGACGGGTACGACCCGTCGAATTTCTTCTTCAACCTCAACAACAGATGCACCCGGACGTGTTGACTCACCACCGACATCAATCACTGTCGCACCATCCGCAATCATTTGTAAGGCATGTGCTATAGCTTGGTCTTTACCATTGTGTTTGCCACCATCACTAAAAGAGTCCGGTGTGACATTTAAAATTCCCATCACATGTGGCTCTGACAAATCTAATTGCAAATTACCACAGTTTAAAATTTTATTCGGCAAAGACACCAACTTCATATTACACATCCCAGATTTTGCTATGCTTATTTTAACGCTAAGTTTGCTCAGCATTTCGCTCACATGCATTTATTTTCATATAAAAAAACCACCCGAAGGTGGTTTTAAATTTTTATGCTTTTGGCAATGACGGTAATGGTGGTGGAACATCTGGACCATCCGTTGGTGTTACATCAATCACTGGATTTTCAGCGATGTACACTTTTGGTGGTTGTGGTTCACGACCTTCCATAATGTCACGGATTTGATCACGATCAATGGTTTCCCATTCAAGTAATGCTTTCACCATGGCATGCGCAATATCCTTGTTATTTTCAAGAATGTCGCGAGCAACTTTATATTGTTCATCTAAAATACGGCGAACTTCACGGTCAACTTCAAGCTGCGTTGCTTCGGAAATCACACGACTTCCTAAACCACCCATGAATGACTGCTGTGAGTCATCTTCATAAACCATGACGCCCATTTTATCGGACATACCGTATTTAGTAACCATTGCACGTGCCATTTTTGTTGCACGTTCAAAGTCATTTGAAGCACCAGTCGACATTTGGTTAATGAAGACTTCTTCTGCAATACGACCACCAAACAAAATTGAAAGTTCATTCAACATTTTGTCTTTGTAATGGCTGGTTTGGTCATGTTCAGGCAACTGCCAAGTCACACCCAGTGCCCAACCACGTGGCATGATTGTCACTTTATGCACAGGGTCTGTACCCGGCAAGATTTCAGCAACAATCGCATGACCTGCTTCATGATAAGCCGTCGCACGACGTTCTTCTTCACGAATCACCATCGATTTACGTTCAGGACCCATGTAAAGCTTGTCTTTTGCATCTTCAAAGTCATGCATATCGACCGTATTCTTGTTACGACGTGCAGCAAACAGTGCTGCTTCGTTTACAAGATTAGCCAACTGAGCACCTGAGAAGCCTGGTGTACCACGTGCCAAGACTTTAACATCTACACCAGTCACAGAAGGTAATTTTTTCAAATGCACATTCAGGATTTGCTCACGACCTTTAATATCCGGTAGAGATACCATCACTTGACGGTCAAAACGACCCGGACGAAGTAAAGCTTTATCCAATACGTCAGCACGGTTTGTTGCAGCAATAACGATAATACCTTCGTTGCCTTCAAAGCCATCCATTTCAACCAACATTTGGTTTAATGTTTGCTCACGCTCATCATTACCACCGCCTGTGCCTGAACCACGGTGACGACCAACGGCATCGATCTCATCGATGAAAATGATACATGGCGCATGACGCTTTGCTTGTTCAAACATGTCACGGACACGAGACGCACCCACACCCACGAACATTTCAACAAAGTCAGAACCCGAAATACTAAAGAACGGTACTTTCGCTTCACCCGCAATCGCTTTAGCAAGTAAAGTTTTACCCGTACCCGGAGGACCAACCATAAGCACGCCTTTCGGAATGCTTGCACCAAGTCGTTTGAACTTAGATGGATCTTTTAGGAAGTCAACGATTTCAACAACTTCTTGTTTAGCTTCATCACAGCCCGCTACATCAGTAAATGTCACTTTGATTTGGTCTTCAGACAGCATTTTTGCTTTTGACTTACCAAAACTCATTGGGCCATTCTTACCACCAGCTCCACCACCCATGTTGCGCATAAAGAACATGAATAACAGAATGATTAAAAGAACAGGGAAACTTGCAATCAGAAGTTGCATCAAAATACTTTGACGCTGTGGCGCTGTACCTTCAACAACAACATTGTTCTTGATCAGGTTCGGCATAAGTTCAGGATCTTGAACCGCAGGACGGATACTTTCAAACTCTGAACCGTTTGATTTTTCGCCACGAATTCTTTCGCCATCAATGGTGACTTGTTTAATCTGACCCGCATTTACGGCTGCCACGAACTCAGAATAGTTCATCGCGGTCGGTTGATTGCGGTCACTGACGTTGCTGAAGATTAAAACCAGCACGCCTAGGATAACCAGCCACAACACGGCATTCTTAAAAAGATCGCTCAAAGCTTTATTCCCATTTCTATCTAATTCGTTCAATCCCACTTACATGGGTGACTCTAATACTTACGCTGCAGAGTAGCTTCGCAATAATTTAAAAACGTACAAAATGCACAATTTTTAACGAGTTGGCAAGTAAACTTTACTTGAAAGCTTTCTTACGTCCCTGCCCGATTAAAAACACTTCTTTAGATCGAGCACGTGAAGCCGCCGGTTTTGCTGTTTTCAGCACATCAAATGTGTCTACAACTTGCTTACGGTATTCATCAAATCCAATACCTTGGAACACTTTAACAACAAACTGTCCATTTGGTCCAAGAACCTTTTGAGCAAAGTCGATTGCTAATTCACAAAGATAGATCTGACGCGGTTGATCTACAGCCTTATTACCTGATGTATTGGGGGCCATATCTGAAATTACAACGTCTACAGTACGTCCATCTAAAATTTTTAACAATTCATCGAACACTTCTTGTTCACGAAAGTCACCTTGCAAGAAGGTCACATCCGGTAAAGCATCCATTGGTAAAATATCAGAAGCAATAACCAAACCTTTGTCACCAACAAGTTTTCCGGCAATTTGCGACCAACTGCCTGGTGCAGCACCTAAGTCGACAACGGTCATGCCCGGCTTGATCAATTTGTATTTTTCTTGAATTTCAAGCAATTTATAAGCGGCACGCGCACGATATCCTTCCTTTTGTGCTTTTTTCACAAAGGGGTCATCAAGATGCTCACGCATCCAGTCACGACTACTTTTGGATAATTTCTGGTTAGTAATGCGGGTAGCCATAACTCTCTAAATAAAAAAAACTTCTCAGTCTTGATTGTACGTGAAATTCAGCACTTTTGCAGTAGACATGTGTATCTAAAAAGCATCTTAAATCATGTTTTTTTTCAATAATCTTCATCGAGAAAATGCCGATTAAATACAGCGCTTCAACTTTGATTTTGCTATACTAGGTCGTTTTTAAAATTAGGTTATATTTATGGCGGCTTTATCTATTCAAGAACGTAAACGCTTACGTCAAATTGGTCACACCCTAAACCCAGTTGTAATGGTTGCGGACAAAGGCTTATCAGAAAGCGTTGTTGAAGAATTAAACCGTGCGTTAAACGACCATGAGTTAATTAAAGTGAAAGTTGTGGCAGAAGACCGTGAAGCTCGTGCTGCAATGATTACTGAGATTGCGACTGTTTCAGGTTCTGAAGTTGTTCAAACGATTGGTAAGATTGCTTTGATTTACCGCAAAGCGGCAAAACAAAATGCAAAACTGTCTAACCTTGTTCGCTACGCACACCTGTCTAACTAAACATTTATGGCAAGTTTCGAACTCAGCGCTTTTGATCGTCGCTTTCAGGCTGTATCAGTCGTTGGTGCTATCGAACAACAAAGCCCATATACTTTGAATGTGGGTTATTGGATTCGAGACCCAAACCAACTGATTCAATGGCCAGAACTGGTATCAGCTCACCCACGAATCGATTTTTTGTGGGAACAGACCTGCTTAGAAGTTTTTATTGGTGTCCACAACGAAGACTTTTATCGTGAAATCAACCTCTCCCCTTCACAAGCTTGGCAGGCTTACCAGTTTGAAGAATATCGCTATCCAGAAGATATGCCGCCACAAGCTGCTTACGATATTGAACTGAATCAGTTGAAACGGACGCACTATGGCTTAAATGTCAGTCTTGATCTGACAGAATTTATGCTGAAGTACAAACTTAAATGGGAAGATCTCTATATTGGTCTAACTGCAGTACTGAAAACCTCTCAAGGTGAACAGTACTATGCCATGCAGCATAGTAGTCCAAATGCTGACTTTCACAACAAACGTGATTGGCTACATCAGTTCTAAATTTTTAATGTTTTGATCTTCAATAAAAAGCAAAAGTACGATCTTTTGCTTTTTTATTGCCTGTCTATTTTTAAATAGGTGCTTTGGACTTAAATGTACCATTCACAATAAGGGAGCCATTAATGACTCCCTTTTGCATATTTAGCGTTAAATTGAAGTTTAATTCGCTCTCACCGAATCCAGCTCCCTGGAATGACTAGATTTAGCTCAAGCGTTTTAAAATTCATGTCATTCACAATTAACTTTTAAGATCTGTGGTTTGATCCGTAACTTCAGCTTTCACTGGTGAAACTTTTTTCCACGCTTCCAAAGTATGCTCCTTAGAACGCTTAAATGTTTCTGTTAGATGATCTTTGTGCTTTCCTGAAATTTGGGTCACATCTTCTTTAAGCTCTTTTCCAAGTTTTGAAAGATCATCAATAACCGTATTAAATTCAGTTTTCACAAATTCTTTGAGTTCACTAAAATCTTTTTGCGATGAACCAAACTGAACTTTTAACTGATCAAGTTTATTCAATACATCTTGCTTCAACTGACGCAATTGATCTTGCACACTGGCATTCAACTGCTTTGCCTCTGCTCCGATCTTTTCTTTGCTTTCAGTGACCGCTTCTGTGGCTTGAACACTTGCCTCTTTTGCAACTTGTTCAAGCTTTTCAGCACCTTCGATAACGACTTCTTTCAGGGAGGTTTTAGCCGCTGTTTGTTTTTGTTGTGTTGCCATGACTTTGTACCTATAGTTTTTGCTGACTGACCCACATTAGCGCTTTTTGATAAATTTTAATTTATGATTTGTCTGACAATAATTAATTGCTTACATTTTTCTAAGATTTTTCAAAACCAAACTTTATTCTAAAATGCAAGCGCTTTATCTGCTTTATTCCTGATATTTACGATGGACTTTCAGTGGCTTTCTGCGTATAATGCCGTGTTAAGTTCAAGCGAGCAGATGTAAGGAGGGTAGGTTTTTAAGCAGCCTTCCTTTTTTTTCGTCTTCTCGCTTTTTTACAGCCTAAATTTCAGGAGCTTTGGTTTGAGCACCCCAGCAATTTTAGCCCTTGCCGACGGAACTATCTTTAAAGGTACTTCTATTGGCGCATCGGGTAGTACGACTGGTGAAGTCGTTTTTAATACAGCAATGACTGGCTATCAAGAAATTTTGACTGACCCTAGTTATGCACAACAACTTGTGACACTAACTTACCCACATATCGGTAACACAGGTTGTAATGATGAAGACGCTGAGTCAGGTCGAATTCATAAAGTATGGGCTAACGGATTGATCATTCGTGACCTACCTTTATTGCATAGCAACTTCCGTGCTGAGCAATCACTTGGTGATTACCTTGAACAACACAATGTTGTTGCTATTGCAGACATCGATACACGTAAATTAACGCGTATTCTGCGAGCAAAAGGTGCACAAAATGGTTGTATCCTTGCTGGCGAAAACATTACAGAAGAAGAAGCTTTAGCTAAAGCACGCGCTTTTGGTGGTTTAAATGGTTTAGACCTTGCAAAAGAATGCTGTGACCCTGAAGGCTTTGAATGGACTGAAGGTTCTTGGACATTAGGTAAAGGTTTCTCTCAGCCTGAAGCTAAATTCCATGTTGTTGCATACGATTACGGTGTCAAAACCAACATCTTACGTATGCTCGCAGACCGCGGTTGTAAATTGACTGTCGTGCCTGCGCAAACTCCTGCTGCTGACGTACTTGCATTGAATCCAGATGGCGTGTTCTTATCGAACGGCCCCGGCGATCCAGCTGCATGTGACTACGCAATTGAAGCTGTAAAAACAATTGTAGAAGATGCTCGCAATGTACCAGTATTTGGTATTTGCTTGGGTCACCAAATTCTTGCACTTGCTTCAGGTGCAAAAACTGTGAAAATGCCTCACGGCCACCACGGTGCCAACCATCCTGTTCAAAACATGGAAACTGGTATTGTGATGATTACTTCGCAAAACCATGGCTTCGCAGTCGATGCAGAAACATTACCTGCAAACTTGAAAGCTACGCACAAATCACTGTTCGACCAAACCCTACAAGGGATTCACCGTACAGATAAACCTGCGTTCAGTTTCCAAGGTCACCCAGAAGCAAGCCCTGGTCCACATGACTGCGCACCACTGTTCGATCATTTCATCGAACTTATCGAAGCATCTAAGAAGTAATTAAGGAAGCATCATGGCTAAACGTACAGACATTAAAAGCATCTTAATTATCGGTGCTGGTCCGATTGTGATCGGTCAGGCATGTGAGTTTGACTACTCAGGTGCGCAAGCATGTAAAGCCCTTCGTGAAGAAGGCTACCGTGTTATTTTGGTGAACTCTAACCCAGCGACCATTATGACTGACCCTGCTATGGCAGACGCAACTTACATCGAGCCGATCACTTGGCAAACTGTAGCTGCAATCATTGAGAAAGAACGCCCAGACGCAGTTCTTCCTACAATGGGTGGTCAAACAGCATTGAACTGTGCCCTTGCACTCGATGCCAACGGTATTTTAGAAAAATACAATGTTGAATTGATTGGCGCGACGAAAGAAGCAATCGAAAAAGCGGAAGACCGTAAACTTTTCGATATCGCAATGCGTAAAATCGGTTTGGAATGCCCTCGCGCTGACGTTGCAGAAAGCATGGAACACGCACTTGAAATTCAAGCACGTTTCGGCTTCCCTGTCATTATCCGTCCATCATTCACCATGGGTGGTTCAGGCGGCGGTATCGCATATAACCGTGAAGAATTCATTGAAATCTGTGAACGCGGTTTCGATCTTTCTCCAACTAAACAATTATTGATCGATGAATCATTAATTGGTTGGAAAGAGTACGAAATGGAAGTTGTTCGTGACAAAAACGACAACTGTATCATTGTATGTACAATCGAAAACTTTGACCCAATGGGCGTACACACAGGTGACTCAATCACTGTTGCTCCTGCGCAAACATTGACAGACAAAGAATTCCAACTTTTACGTAATGCATCTTTAGCTGTACTTCGTGAAATTGGTGTAGAAACTGGCGGTTCGAACGTTCAGTTCGGTATCAACCCGAAAGACGGCCGCATGGTTGTAATCGAGATGAACCCACGTGTTTCTCGTTCATCTGCCCTTGCTTCTAAAGCAACTGGTTTCCCAATTGCGAAAATCGCAGCGAAATTGGCTGTAGGTTATACCCTTGATGAGTTGAAAAATGACATCACTGGCGGTACAACCCCTGCATCTTTCGAACCTGCGATCGACTATGTTGTAACGAAAATTCCTCGTTTCAACTTCGAGAAATTCCCGCAAGCTGACGCAACTTTGACGACTCAGATGAAATCTGTAGGTGAAGTAATGGCGATTGGCCGTAACTTCCAAGAATCTGTGTCTAAGGCTCTTCGCGGCCTTGAAGTTGGCGCATGTGGTTTTGACGAAAAAATCGCTGTGGGCACTGAAGGCGCACGTGAGAAAATTCTTGTTGAATTGAAAGTGCCTGGTCCAGAGCGTATTTGGTACGTAGGCGATGCATTCCGTCACGGTTTCACTCTTGATGAAGTATTTGAAGCAACCAAAATTGATCGTTGGTTCTTGATTCAAATCGAAGACATCATCAAAACTGAAAATCAAATCAAAACTTTAGGTTTTGGTGATTTGAACGCTGACAACATCCGTTCGTTCAAACGCAAAGGTTTATCTGACCTTCGCATTGCGGACTTGATGGGCATTTCACAAAAACAATTCCGTAAACACCGTTGGAACTTGGGTGTAACTCCAGTTTACAAACGTGTAGATACATGTGCTGCAGAGTTTGAATCTGACACAGCTTACATGTACTCAACTTACGATGAAGAGTGTGAAGCAAACCCATCGAACCGTGACAAAATCATGGTCATCGGTGGCGGCCCAAACCGTATTGGTCAAGGTATCGAATTCGATTACTGCTGTGTACACGCGGCTCTTGCAATGCGTGATGACGGTTATGAAACCATCATGGTGAACTGTAACCCTGAAACGGTTTCTACAGATTACGACACATCAGATCGTTTGTACTTCGAACCAATTACTTTGGAAGATGTACTTGAAATCGTTCGTATCGAGAAGCCAAAAGGCATTATCGTTCAGTACGGTGGTCAAACTCCGCTTAAATTGGCTCGTGCTTTAGAAGAAGCTGGTGCACCAATCATCGGTACATCACCAGACGCAATTGACCGTGCAGAAGACCGTGAACGTTTCCAACAAATGATTCAACGTCTGCAACTTCGTCAACCAAACAACAGCATTGTAAAATCTGCTGAAGAAGGTATGGCAGAAGCTGCTAAAGTTGGCTACCCACTTGTAGTACGTCCTTCGTATGTACTTGGTGGTCGTGCGATGGAAATCGTATACAACGATGACGAATTGAAACGCTACCTACGTGATGCAGTTCAAGCATCGAATGAAGCGCCAGTACTTCTTGACCACTTCCTAGACGATGCGATTGAAGTTGACGTGGACTGCGTATCTGACGGTAAAGACGTTGTGATCGGCGGTATCATGCAGCACATCGAACAAGCGGGTATTCACTCAGGTGACTCAGCATGTTCTATTCCTCCGTACTCTTTATCTAAAGAAGTTCAGGACGAAATGCGCCGCCAAACCATCGCTATGGCGAAAGAGCTTGGCGTAATTGGTTTGATGAACGTACAGTTTGCGGTTAAAGGTACTGACGTATACATCTTAGAAGTGAACCCACGTGCATCACGTACAGTTCCATTCGTATCTAAGTGTATCGGCGAATCTTTAGCAAAAGTTGCTGCACGTTGTATGGCAGGTCAATCTCTAGAATCTCAAGGATTCACTACAGAGATTATTCCTGAACACTTCTCTGTAAAAGAAGCGGTGTTCCCATTCAACAAATTCCCTGGTGTTGACCCAATTCTTGGCCCTGAGATGAAATCTACAGGCGAAGTGATGGGTGTAGGTAAAACATTTGGTGAAGCGTTCTATAAAGCTGTGTTAGGCTCTAATGACCGTTTACCAGGCCTACCAACGGAAGGCGAAGTAAAACATGCATTCTTATCTGTTCGTCACTCTGACAAGCCTCGTGCTGTTGGTATTGCGAAACAGTTGACAGATCTTGGCTTCAAAGTGATCGCTACTGGCGGTACTTATGATGTGATTAAAGATGCTGGTATTGAATGTGAACGTGTGAACAAAGTGACTGAAGGCCGTCCTAATATCGTAGACCGCTTGAAAAATGGCGAAGTTCACCTCATTATCAATACAACTGAAGGCAAACAGGCTCAAGAAGATTCATTCTCGATCCGCCGCTCTGCATTACAAGGTAAAGTGTATTACACAACTACCCTTAACGGTGCTGATGCAGTATGCCAAGCTTTAGCAATCAAATTGCCAATGGATGTATACCGCTTACAAGACCTTACTAAAGGTTAATTAAGTTACCGAGAAGTCCCGCCACCTCTCGGTGGCGGGCTTTTTTTCATTTCTAGGTCAGTAAAAATTTTACTGATTTTTTCTTTTTACAAACATGAGGGACAACAATGCAACGTTATCCTATGACTCCCGAAGGCAAAATTGCCCTAGAGAAAGAATTACAGCAACTTAAAAGTGTTGATCGTCCACGTATTACTGCAGCAATTGCTGAAGCGCGTGAACATGGGGATTTGAAAGAAAACGCTGAATACCACGCTGCTCGCGAGCAACAAGGTTTCTGTGAAGGCCGTATCCAAGATATCGAAGGTAAATTGGGTGCTTGCCAAGTGATTGATGTTAAATCACTTGAGCAAAATGGCCGTGTGGTTTTCGGTGTGACTGTGACCATTGAAAACTTAGATACTGAAGAGCAAAAGACTTATAAAATCGTTGGTGATGACGAAGCAGATTTTAAAATCAACAAAATCTCTGTGAACTCTCCAATTGCTCGTGGTCTTTTGGGTAAAAATGAAGGCGATGATGTAAAAATCAACACACCACAAGGTGAAGTTGAGTACGAAGTTTCTAAAGTTGAATATCTGTAATTCATTAAGATAAGCAATTTTAAGCCCCTCTTTTGAGGGGTTTTTTATAATCAGACAAATAATTATTATACCCCTGCTCTATCCTTCTTTTAATAATCCTGATGCAAAAAGTTGAAAGACATGTAATGCTTCTGACAACACCTGCTCAGGATTCTTGCTAGAAGCCACCCAAAGCGCCGCATTCATGGCTGCTCCATTTAAAAATATGGCTGCCGCTTCAGAATTCACTGCTTTAATTCGGTCTGCTGCCAATAACTGTTCTACGCATTCACGTGTAGACTTCAAGCATTTGTTTTGACTCGGCCAATGCGCAGGATCACCCAATACCGCAGGTCCGTCGCGTAATACAATTCGCTGAAACTCAGGATTCAAGGCATTTTCAATATAGGTTTTCCCCTCAAGCATCAACCCCTCCCAAAGATCTTCGGGTTGCTCCAGATACTTCTGGGCAGATAAAGCCATTTCTGAATCAATTTGATTAACCACAGCAGCAAATAAGCCCTTTTTATCGCCAAAATGATGGTACAGCGCACCACGGGTCAGCCCTGCTTCTGCCGTGAGTTTATCCATTGAGGTGTCTGCATAGCCATACTCAGCAAACGTACGGCGTGCTACTTCAATCAGTTTCTTGCGGGTTGCCGCCATTTTTTTTTCACGAACAGACATTGCTTTGATTACCTCATCATCACAAAAATTTTAATTGACATACCAGGCGTATGTCAATTATGTTGACATACGCCTGGTATGTCAAAAATAAAGCTGCTTTCCCCCCACTTTTAAAACCAGATATTGAATGAGAATAAACATGACTAGAATTGCAATATTTCCCCAAGATCGCCATGCCTTGTATGAACAGCATGGTTACTCTGCTGCTATTAAATCGGAAAATTTACTCTTTGTATCAGGCCAGGTCGGTAGCCGTGAAGATGGCAGTCCTGAACCTGATTTTGAGAAACAGGTAAAACTAGCATTCCAGAATCTTAGCCATACTCTCGCTGCGGCAGGCTGTACTTTCGATGAAATTGTCGATGTCACCACCTTCCATACAAACCCTGAACAGCAATTTGAAGTCATCATGAAAGTTAAAAATGAGGTGTTTACACAAAAGCCTTATCCAAACTGGACAGCAATAGGTGTTAATTGGCTTGCAGGTTTTGATTTTGAAATTAAAGTCATTGCTCGGATCCCAAACCTCCCTACAAACACTTCGGTCTAGCGATTGATTTTTAATAGGGATGAACGACGCATGACATCAGTTCAATTGGTTATAATGGTTTACCCTTTTTAAGTTGTACTGTTTATGTCTGAAAAATTGATTAATTCACCTGTAAATCATTGGTGTGAATTTGAGTTCATCTCTAAAACAGTGAAGAATCCTAATATTCACATCAAAGGTAATTATTCATATTATTCTGCATATTGGGATCAGGGTTTTGAGCGCTGTGTGGTGCGTTATTTGCACGACAAACCTGCGACCCCAGAGAGGCCGATAGACCAGCTACATATCGGTAATTTTGTCTGCTTTGGCGCAGAATGCGTGATTATGATGGGCGGTAACCAACTCCACCGAACAGACTGGATTTCAGCATTTCCGTTTGATACACGGAGTTTTGTCCCTGCGGGTGATACAATCATTGGTGATGGCTGCTGGATCGGCTCACGCGCCATGATTATGCAAGGCGTTACACTCGGTGAAGGTGCTGTGGTGGCTACAGGCGCTGTGGTAACTAAAGATGTACCACCTTATGCTGTTGTCGGCGGCGTGCCTGCTCAAATTATTAAATATCGTTTCCCTCTGGAAGATATCGAAAAACTACTTTCACTTAAGCTCTATGATTTAGATGAAAAGCAGTTTTTAAAGATGCGGGAGCAGTTGCAGACAGATGATATTGAAAAATTATTCCTGTACTTCAAATAACCCTGTTTTAATGTATTGCTTCCAAATATCCTTGAAATTCTTTCTATTTATTTTTGTACCAACACAATATTGATTTAAAATCCGACTCATAGCACTCTCTTTTTGTCCTTGTTGACCTTGAGTTTTATAATTATTTTCTAAATATTGAATTGCATCATATATTTCACAGATTATAGAATTTTTGATATTTGTGTGTTCTACAATCTTTTGATTAATAAAATAGCTTTTTGTCATATACATATCATCAGTACCTTCAAAATAATTATATAAATTATGAATTTGCTTTGTAAGATATGGATAAGTCACTTCAAATAACCCATCAAAAATAAATCCACATAAAATTAAATTTAACTTCGGATTATCAGTCCTTAAAAGTGCGTATTGGTTAATTTTTTTTATCAACTCCCTAGAATTATATTTTTTAGTCATTTGAAAATTAATAATCCAAAAATACAACTCGGAATCACCTTCCTTCGTTGAAATTTCCCCAACTCTAAACAGCTGATCTTTTATTATTTTTTCATGTGATACAGAATTATCTAAATTTGGAAATTTAAACGTAAAATCCACAAATTTTTCAAGATAATCTCCATTCATCTCTGAATCATAGCCATAGTATGATTTGACTGATTGTAATAATTGAGGCTTATTCATTACCAAAACAAAAACAATTTTTGGAATATCAAAAAAGTGCTTAATTCTTTCAATTAGACGAATTGCAAAATCAGGACGACATCGATCCAATTCATCAATAATAAAAACTAAAGGTTTATCTAATTTTCCAGCTAATACAGCAAGTTCTTTCTTAAAGTCATGAATTGTTTGTTTCTCAACCTGATGATTCTCAATTTTCTTTTCGATTTTCTCCTTAACTTTTGCAGCTATTTCCTCACTTGCTGTGTCATACAACGCTTTTCCTTCTTCATATACCTCTTTAAATGCTTCTCCAGCTCCACCCAAGCCAATCCAATGCATGCCCGCTTTAGCCGCAATCATTGGTATGACAGCCGCCAACGATATTAATACTGAAGCAGTCTTAGCATTAAAATCTTTAATTTCATCATCATCAATTTCTTCTGACTCTTTAAAAGTTTGACTTATTTCAGCTGCAATCGTTAAAAATGGATCTTCCAAATAATCATTAGCAAATGCATCCAAATAGATCACGTTATGCTGAGTATCATCTAAATGCTTCGCCCAATGACGGACAAACCACGTTTTACCCTCACCCCATCGTGCATCCAAAGCAAGAACAGCACCGCAGTTTAAGCGATCAACATACCTTGTAAGCTGCTCTCCTAAACGACGGCGATGCCAAAGATCACCTTCCCATGCAGTTTCAATATTCTCAAAATTATCTTTAGCCCAGTTCAATTGGTTATCTATCATTTCTATTTATATTCATCAAGTTAACTATGTATTGAGTATAGCAGTAGCGCTATAAATTAACATTTAACCCATGAGCATCTCGTAACTTGTCATAGCCTTTTCCCCAAATAAAGACTATAAAGAACACATAAAATAAAAAGACCCACTTTTCAGGATGAATGATGACGAGAACCACTCAATTCTCAGGCATATTTATACTTGCCCTGCTGGCAGCAGTCGTCGCAACTTTTTGCGATGCGATTCATGTCTATACCCAGACGCTTAGTTATCCCAACCCATTATTTTTCCATCAAGCTTGGTGGGTATTCCCTGGCTTTTTTATTGCCTTTGCTTTCATGGCATTTAGCTATATTCAACTTACACAACGACTTAAACACTATGTGATGACTCAGCTCAGTTGCCATCATGACGGCACTGCGCCCCTCGTCGAAAGCCTAATACTATTTGCCATCGTCTATATACTCAGCGGATTTGGTAATTTTCATCCCGAAGCACTTTGTTGGATTTTTTACCTGAGCTTTTTTATTCGCTGGTTATTTAGCTATGAGCGCACATGGCTACTGATATTAGCCATCATGCTTGCCATTGGTGGTATGTTCTTTGAAGGACTATTGGCTGAGTTTGCATTAGTTAAATATCGCCATGAAGATATTTACAATGTGCCGTATTGGCTCGGCGGCGTATATATGCATGGCGCATTTGCCTTACGCGCAGGTATGCGTCGTTTTGTTTATCGTTAATTTTTTAAATTTGGAAAATTGAGACATAAAAAAAGACCACTCAATCGGAGTGGTCTTTTTTTGAATATGGTGGCTATGACGAGACTTGAACTTGTGACCCCCGCATTATGAGTGCGGTGCTCTAACCAACTGAGCTACATAGCCTTAAACTGTGCGCGCATTATGGAGGGATATTTAAATATCGTCAAGCCCATAATGCACGTATTTGATCAAAATTTGTTGAAGTGAACCGATAAGCCGGGTTCTGTCGAGGACGATCATTCCTCTAGGCGTACAATCACTCATACGCTCAAGCGACCTACCCGGATCCAGCATGGGCCATGCCTAAAGGATCCCTATTTGGTCTTGCTTCCGGTGGGGTTTACCATGCCATGAACTGTTACCAGTCATGCGGTGCGCTCTTACCGCACCCTTTCACCCTTACCTCCGATTTCGATTGCTCGAAACCATAATGAAGGCGGTCTACTCTCTGCTGCACTTTCCGTCGGCTCACACCGCCCAGGCGTTACCTGGCACCTTGCCCTATGAAGCCCGGACTTTCCTCCCCTGCTTTAGTCACGGAGACCTATACACAGCAGCGATCGTCTGGTTCACTTCGGGGCGCATTCTAACAAATCTGACAACTAATTGCTTGATGTTTTTTGAGCAGTTAGTTTTTCGTACTTTTGTTGAAGCTGTTCCTGAGTTTCAGGATGAGCCGGATCCAATGGAATACAATCCACTGGACAGAACAACTGACATTGCGGTTTATCGTGATGCCCAACGCATTCCGTACACAAATCAGGGTTAATCTCATAAATGAGTTCCCCCATGAAAATCGCCTCATTGGGGCATACAGGTTCGCAGACATCGCAGTTGATGCATTCATCAGTGATATATAAGGACACTCTACCAACCTTGCTGTTGTTTACGCTTAAAGGCTTCCACGACAGCTTGTGGTACAAACTGAGTGACATCACCATTTAAACGTGCAATTTCACGCACGAGCGTAGATGAAATAAACGAATATTGCTCTGATGGGGTTAAGAACACCGCTTCAAATTTACTGTCCAAACGGCGATTCATATTTGCCAATTGAAATTCATATTCAAAATCTGAAACTGCACGTAACCCACGTAATACGGCTGTTGCTTTTTGCTCGTTAAAGAAGTTGACCAACAGCCCATCAAAACCTACAAACTCAACATTTGACAAATGACTTAAAGACTCTTGCGCTAGTGCAACACGCTCTTCCAGACTAAACACAGGGTTTTTGTGATGTCCAATTGCAATTGCCACGACAACTTCGTCAAACATGCGTGATGCACGTGTCACTAAGTCGATATGACCATTAGTAATTGGATCGAATGTGCCCGGATAAATTACACGAGTTTTAGACATCCAGTTGTACTCTGTTATTTTGTAGATGGGTATTTTAACAAAATCTTGATTTATAGGTGAAGTCAGCTTGTAAATTTAAAAACTTCATCTTATTCAAAGTTCGGGTACAATAGTGCTAAGTTTGGAAGTTTTTGATTATGACGAAAGCAGTAGTTAAAAAAAATAGTAGCAGTACGATTGCCCTCAATAAACGTGCGCGTCACGATTATTTCATTGAAGAAAAATTTGAAGCGGGTCTTTCATTACAAGGCTGGGAAGTCAAATCAATGCGCGCGGGTCGTATGACCATCGTAGAAAGCTATATTACGTTTAAAAATGGCGAAGCATTTTTATTCGGCGCTCAAGTGCAACCTTTACTGAGTGCTTCAACGCATGTGGTGCCTGAAGCGACTCGTACTCGTAAATTATTGCTGAACCGCCGTGAAATTGAAAAACTACAAGGTGCGATTAACCAAAAAGGTTATTCATGTGTGCCTTTGGCATGTTACTGGAAAGGTCCTCATGCCAAACTTGAAATCGCCCTAGTAAAAGGTAAGCAGCTTCACGACAAGCGTGCAACGGAAAAAGACCGTGATTGGCAGCGTGATAAAGCCCGTATTTTTCATAAATAATGTCTTGTCCTGAAATAGATTGACAGTATTCCACTTCAAACCGAGTTAAGCAATTAGCTCGGTTTTAGTTTGCTCATACGTCTGATTCGGGGTGTTCATATTTAAACTTAAATGTGGTCTATAACAATTATAAATCATAATAGATTCCGCAATTAAGTGATCTAACTCCTTCATGGTTTGACATCGTGTAATTAAAAACTCCTGCTTTAATATTCCATTAATCCGCTCTGCTAATGCATTCTGGTAACAGTCTCCTCCATCTGTCATAGAAGGACATACCCCATAATGGCGTAATGCCGATTGATATAGTTCAGAGCAATACTGAGAGCCTCTGTCTGAATGATGAATCATCCTTGTCGCTCGATCCGTCACATGCTGCATCGCCATATGTAGAGCCTGCACAACATTCTCCGCACGCATATCATTCGATAACTTATAACCTTTAATCTGACGGGTATAAGCATCTGTCACTAAGGATAAATAATGTACGCCTTCAGCACTCTCAACATAAGTAATATCACTAACAAAGACTTCGTTGGCTTGCACTGCTGAATAATCCTTTAATAAATTTGGATGCTTCTTCATCCAATGCTTGCTATCCGTAGTTTTTGTATAGCGACGCTTGGGGCGAATCAATAAATTATGCTCTTTCAATATTTTAAATAACTGATCCCGTCCACACTTTAAACCACGCTGCAACAATTTGCCTTTAATAAGCCAATACAGCTTACGTGTTCCGATACTTGGCATGAGACAACGATATTCCATAACCAACTCAAGTATTTGTTCAGTTGCTTGTGCAGTCATTTGAGCACGTTTTTCTGCTTGATAATAAGCTTGTCGGGTGATTCCCAACCACCGACAATAACGAGAAACGCTTAGTCTTCTTTGGCTTTGCCAATCTTTGAAACGTGCTCGGTATACTTTTTTCCAAGATCAGTCCCACATTCTTTATCAATGTGATAAGTTCATTAAAAAAAACCTCCTTTTTTGGAGGTTTTTTATACTAAACGTCCTCAAATAGCCATCGTTCTCGAAGCGTGCCTATTTTTGCAGATGGGTGAATGATACTTTTATCTGGATTAATTAGTTTTACTGAACCCTGTGGTAAACCATAGTATAATTCGATACTTCGCTGAATCTTTCTTACTCGCGCATCACTTCTTGCAGCACGCTGACGCATAGCACCTTGACGTTCAATATTTTTTTTCTTAGTAATATTTATTCGTGTTTCATTATCACTCAAATCAATGATTTCATTATTCGATTCTGTATTAATTAAGTTTGAAATCTCTTGTTCATTGAATTCTAATAAAGCTTCAAAATTTTCAATTTCACCATTTTCTTCCCAATTACCTGTAAAGTACTCCCAAGAGTCATCTTCAAATGCACCTGTCAACTTATAAGTAAACTCTTCCTCTAAACCATCCTGATAACGGTATTGAATTAAGCCCGAAGCAACCTGTTCCTCTAATGAAAGGCGCAGCTCAATCTTTCCTGAGAAGTAACGCCCATATTCAACCGATTTACCTTCAAATAATAAAAATATTCTGTCATCTTTATTTGTTAATTTTACTGAACTTGAAGGATAATTTTCCCAAAAAATTTCATTCATAATCTACACACCCCCAATTGCTTCATTGTTAAATTTATTTTTCGCAGATGTTACAATTGCGTCGAAATACGGATGTGCTTGCTGTAATTTTTTTAATGCGATTTCAAAAGGATCTAAAGCATCTTCAATTGTTTCACTTTCATAATTTTCAATCAGTTTTTCAGAATCAATTCCATCAATAATTAAGTACCAACTTCCTTGCTTTGCATTATATTTAAAGCCAAATTCTTCTATTTGTTGATATATTTGATTACTTTCACTCGCAAAATCCTTCCAGTCTTTTGCTGTACACTTTATAAAATTTTCTCTCCAAGGATAAAAATTGAAAACCAATTTATCTTTATCATTTTTGAGTAAAGCCATTAAAAACCATTCCACCGAATCACCACCAGTTTCATCACTTTCATAGCCTAAAAAGTATCTCGCATAAAACTGTTGGTGTTTAAAACTATCTCCATTTGTTGCTCGCCATTTTTCAGGTGAGAACTGGATATAACAGTTATCATAAAAATTAAATACGCCCTCCCATTTATCTTCAAAATCGTCGATAAGATTATGTATTTTACTGTCTAAAGCCGCACATATTTTTTCAGAAATTTCACCTTCTAATAGTCTTTTTGCATCCTCCAAATATTCAATATTCTTGATGATGAGTTCCACTGCTTGCATATTGCTCATTTGATTCTCCTAATTTCAATTTTTTTAAAACGTTTTTGTATGATCAGCAAACTGGCTTAATAGCCATAGGCTTCGATTATTTAAGTTCTGACTATTGACATATTTTTTAAATGCTTTAGCCATTCTTCCCCATGAAAGCCCACGTAACCCCTCAGCATTATCTAAATAATCTGTTGGTAGATTTCCATCTTTTGTTAAATAAACGACTAACCAAGGTCTTCCTGCAGCTTTTTTCTTTGCAATTCCTCTATAACGCTCTAATTGCTGGAAACTCTCATTTGCATGAATTTTTATTTCAATAAAGAGTAAAAATTCTGGTGCATCTATTTCTATATCAACACGATTCTCTAAACGACCAAGAGGACAGCACTCTTCGATGGACGTATAAAACTGCGGTTGAAAATTGCAAAAAGGCTCAGGAAGTAATTGTAAAAACTGTAATAAAATTATGTTGCCTTGACCGTGATCTGCCCTACAATCAAGAAACCAATTTAAAATTTTTGAATTACGAACTTCATCACTGCCTAAACCTGAATTTTTCCAGACATTTAGTAATAAGCCTGCTTCTCTAGCTTCTAGAACAGGAAATAAGGCTTTCTTATATGCATCAAAAAACTGGCTTAAATTCAAATGATCTACACTGGTGACTTTTTCAGGTGTTGGTATATCAAGATTTATGTTTTGCCATGATTTAAAAAAAGCGTCCAACTGTTTCGAACATTTCCATTCCTTAGCAGAAACTATTTCTGATTCCATTAAACACGTACGATGTGTTAAAAAATTCTCAGACGTGTTTTTAGTTGTATCCTTATATTCCATTATTCCACCCCAACATTATAAATAGCTTTTAAATTAAAAATTTTGCTTTCTTTTCAATTACATCAAATATATCTAAAGCCTGATATATTATTTTTAAGGCATTTTTAACAGGATCCAGTGAACTTACAATTTCTTCAT
This sequence comes from Acinetobacter sp. YH01024, assembly GCF_013420195.1. Taxonomy (NCBI): domain Bacteria; kingdom Pseudomonadati; phylum Pseudomonadota; class Gammaproteobacteria; order Moraxellales; family Moraxellaceae; genus Acinetobacter; species Acinetobacter sp. YH01024. The sequence goes on along the minus strand of NZ_VOYQ01000045.1, from coordinate 2,927 downwards.
TCTCAAAATCCTTAGCGACTTGGACAGGATCAAGAGTTTCAATAGTTAAATACCAATAACCCTTACTTTCATTTAATTTAAAACCAAAATTTGTGAGCTCAACATATTGCTGAATAAGTTGATTCCTCTTTTTTGACCAACTCCTTGTTTTGGATATGTCCGTTGTTTGATTATTCTTGTATATCATATTTTTATTTAAATGAAATTGAATACTAACAAAACCATTTGTATGATTAAAAAAATTCACCGTTGGTAAACGATTTCCGTTATTTGCAAAATACTCATCTAAATAAATTTCTTTTTGATCATGACGCTGAATCGTTAACTTAAAAAATGCATAGCACTCTTCTATATTTAAATGTTTGTGTTTTATTTGAATTCTACTCCAAGAAATTGGAGCAAACCAAATTTCTTTATACTCAAAGTTTGCACAGACATCCCATCTAACCGTTTGCCAACTTACTTCTGAACATGGCTTATTTTGATCATTACAAATCAACTCTTCAATTGCTAAATATAAATATTCACTAAGTTCGTTTTCTATCAGATAACATGAGTTTACTAATTCAGATAAATGAAGGATCTGATTAACTATTGATCTATTTGAAGACATTACTCATAATCTCCAAAATTTAATTGGCTAAAAATTTCATGCTTATCAGCTGCTCTCATTATCCGATTTGCAACTTCTTCCTTCAATTCATCAGGTCCTAAAATTTGTATATACTCTGCATTTTTAACCAACCAATCCATACGGCTCATTGTAAAAATACAACTTGTATTTAATTCATAATATCCTTCATCTATTTTTTCTATAGACTGAAAATCACCAAAAGGGTTACGCGTTAGCTCATCCAATAAGATTTCTTGAAAAACAAGAAAAATGTTAATTTCCTCACGGTTAAAATAAGCATCTTCAAACTCACGCTTTTCGATTAAATCTTCTAAATCAAATACATCTACATCAACCGCCAATTTTTCAGGCTCTATTTCTAATAATTCAAAATTTAAAATATTAAATGTTCTTAATACACTTTTTTTAGAATCTATTTTACTTGCCATCAAATATGGTTTTTGCCCAAATTGGACAATTCCTTGTGGCTTTAACGTATAGTTTCCTATTTGCTGCGTACCTTCTTTTCGATATTTTGCTTTAAGCCAAACATCACCTTGTAATAATGCTTTATAAACTAACTGTTGAATTTCGATATGATGTTGCGCTTTCTCTATCTCCCCATATCCATCAGGAATAAATCGCACACGCTTATTCCAGCCATTCAATTTTGTATTTTGCTGAAGTTGCAATTCAGCAGACTGAAAAAAACCCTCAACTTTTGTATAAATTTCATCAGGCAGACTATGATGTAAATATTCATTTGCCATAACCAAAATAAGTGCTAGCTCTTTAGACATTGGCTCTATACACGCATCTTGGCTGAGCTGATAAGTTGCAGGTTGATTTCCTTTGCCCGCTTTTAAAATAAGTTCTCCAGAAATTAAAAGTTCTGGTAATAAATCAAGATCTCTCCGTATAGCTTTTATTAATGAAAGTTCATCAATACATTCTGAATAGTTACTACTGACTTTTTTCTTTAATGTAGATATAGAAACCTGTTCTTGAGGAAATCTCGGAATTATCTTATATAAAGCTAATATTCTATTTATCAATTTAGATTGTATTTTTTTCATTGTACTCAGATATGCTCATCAAGTTAAAAATGAGCATATCAACTTTGTGAGACAAATGATGTCTCACAAATAATTTTTAGCAGAATTTCAACCCACCAAAACAGTTTGTTCGAACTTCCTGATTCCCCAAGACCTGATTTTTTAAAGTTAAATTGGCCGCACCGGCATTGCTGAGGTTAATTGAACCGACATTTTTATAAATCGGTAGACCAAATGCTGCACCAACAGCAGAACCTAAGGGAATATAAATCGGTTCATTGGTTAAAATTTGCGATACTTTTTGTGCAACTTGTGGCAAGACGCCTGAAATATCTACTTCAGATGTTGGATTTAATTTGCCAATATTAATCGGGTCTTTAAATGACATCCACCAACCTGTACGTGCAATATCATCTGCATTGGCATCTGGCCAACTGATATCTTGAGATTGAAGCGATAAATAACCTGCTGTGCCATTTAATGGAATGTTATGAATCATATTTAAGGCTTGCTCAAAGGTAATGTTCATTTTCAAACCATCAATTGATGAGCCCGAATCCATAAAGAACTGCGCCCCTTCTACCCATAACAAATTACGGTCAAGTTTGACCTGCATGCTACCGCTATCTCGATTGAGTTGAATCGACGGTACAGTCGCACTGATATTTTTGGCAACGGCTTGAGTTTGTCGTTTTCCGTTGATGGTAATTTCAGGGACGGTAAATGGCACATTCATTGAAGGAATTTTTAAACCCTTACTATTTTCAGGTTGGCTGACAAAGCTACGATCATTGTTCCAAATCGTATTAATCACCAAATTCCCCGATAAAATCTCGCTGCTACTATCACCAAAGAGCGCTGCTTGGGTCTTTGCTGTTCCTGTGGTCGGTGCAATTTTCATATAACCACTCAGTGACTTAATCCCGTCTGTTGACGCACCTGTATTTTGAATACCTGTGGTCAATAAACCCGTAATAGATTCAGCACTGACACGAAAGCCTTTAACTTCGCGTAAAGCGGTTTGTTTAGGGTTTTTAATTGCAAATTCAATAAATGGATTTTTTAGTTTGGCACTTGTTGACGCTCGATCACCATTAAAGACGGGATTACCATTGGCATCGGTCAACGTTACATTATAGCTAAATACCAAATAAATCATTACAGTAATCTTTAAATAATTTATCAATATCTTTAACTCTAAACTTAGTTCGAATCGCCTTGACTCGTGACCACATATTTTCTATTGGATTTAAATCTGG